>NZ_JAFNOO010000005.1:0-191652 GCF_026536185.1 Gilliamella sp. B2838 | reverse complement strand
CTTCAATTTAAAGTTTGATGCTCAATAACTGTCTCTGACATATTCAAATGAATCTTCAGTGTCACTTATCAAGACTTAATTTTTTAGTCCGTAGACTTTTAATTCTTCGTCTCGCAAGTGCCCACACAGATTGTCTGTTTCTTCTTTTTAAAGAGCTGACAGCGTTAAATTTAACTAAACGTTTTGTTGTTTCAGTTTGCTGTCTCAAGGGTTGCGTATGTTACTCACTTCATTTGCCTACGTCAACCCCCAATTTTATAAATTTCAAATTTTTCTTATCGAGTGATTGCTTTTTAAGCTAAACGTAACTTTATAAGCTTATCGTGATTTGTTTTACTGCATTCTTCGCTTTACTAATCGCTTCCTCAACCGTTAGTGCTCTAGCAAGCGCAACACCCATTCTGCGCGTTGCTTTTACTTCTGGCTTACCGAATAAACGTAAATCTGTTTGTGGCTGACTTAATGCTTTATCTAAATTAGCAAAGGTAACTTGTTTAGAATCTCCTTCTACTAATAAAACAGCAGATGCACTCGGGCCATATTGTTCAATAACAGGAATAGGTAAACCAAGTATTGCTCGAGCATGCAGCGCAAATTCAGAAAGATTTTGTGATATTAACGTCACCATACCGGTATCATGTGGACGTGGTGAAACTTCACTAAACCAAACCTGATCACCTTTAATAAATAATTCGACACCAAATAAACCGCGTCCGCCTAATGCATCAGTTACTTTAGTTGCAATTTCCTTTGCTAACTTTAGTGCATTATCAGACATCGCTTGAGGTTGCCAAGATTCTCGATAATCACCTTTTTCTTGTCGATGACCAATTGGTTGACAAAATGAAACACCATGGATATGTCGAACAGTTAATAAAGTAATTTCATAATCAAAATCCACCAAACCTTCGATAATAACCTTACCCCCACCAGCTCGCCCGCCTGCTTGTGCATATGTCCATGCTAATTCAATGTCCTGATGATTACGTATCAGTGATTGTCCTTTTCCTGAAGAACTCATAACGGGTTTAACAAAACAAGGAAAACCTATCTCTTCAACCGCTTTTTTAAATTCATGTTCATTTATAGCAAATCGGTAAGGTGAAGTAGGTAGTTTTAGCTCTTCAGCGGCTAGCCGACGAATACCTTCTCGATTCATCGTTAGTTGTGTTGCTTTTGCTGTAGGAATAACTGTAAAGCCTTGCTGCTCTAATTCGACTAAAGTGTCAGTTGCAATTGCTTCTATTTCTGGAACGATATAATCAGGTTTTTCAGCTTCGATAACTTTTCTTAAAGCTTGGCCATCTAACATATTGATTACATGATAACGATGTGCAACTTGCATTGCTGGTGCATTAGCGTAGCGATCAACAGCAATAACTTCACAACCAAACCGTTGTAGCTCTATCACGACTTCTTTCGCTAATTCACCTGCACCACAAAGCATAACTTTAGTTGAAGTGGGTGATAACGGCGTTCCAATTGTAGCCATAATGTCCTCATACTCAGTTAACTATTTTTAATATTAATATCCTAAAAATAAAAAATCGGGAACAATATCCCGATTTTCTAATTATTATGCTTGATAAGGATCACGTAGAATCATGGTTTCACTACGATCTGGACCTGTTGAAATAATATCAATTGGGGTTTCAGTTAACTCTTCTATCCGTTTAATATAATTTTTTGCTGCTTGTGGTAACGCATCATAACTTTTAATACCAAACGTTGATTCGCTCCATCCTGGCATAGACTCATATACAGGTTTGACTAAACTCCAATCTTCAGCAGCAGCCGGTGCATTGTTAATCACATCACCATTAGGTAATTGATAACCAACACAGATTTTAACTTCTTTAAGGCCGTCTAACACATCAAGTTTAGTTAAACAAAAACCAGAAACTGAATTTAGTTGTACGGCTTTACGAACAGCAACCGCATCTAGCCATCCAGTACGACGACGGCGACCCGTTGTTGCACCAAATTCATTACCTTGTTTGCAAAGATATTCACCCACATCATCAAAGAGTTCTGTTGGAAATGGTCCTGCACCGACACGAGTAGAGTAAGCCTTAACAATACCTAGCACATAGCCAACATAACGTGGACCAAAACCTGATCCTGTCGCTACACCGCCAGCAGTAGTATTTGAAGAGGTAACAAAAGGATAAGTACCATGATCAATATCAAGTAATGTACCTTGTGCACCTTCAAACATGATTCTTTCGCCTTTCTTCCGAGCGTCTTCTAATAGCGTCGGAATATCTGCAATCATAGCCACTAAAATATCTGCAATCGCTAATGTGTCATCAAGGACTTTTTGATAATCAACCGCTTGAGCTTTGTAGTAATTGACTAATTGGAAGTTATGATATTCCATTACTTCTTTTAGTTTTTCAGCAAAAGCTTGGCGATCACGTAAATCACCAACTCGAAGTCCACGACGAGCGACTTTATCTTCATATGCAGGGCCAATACCTCGACCTGTGGTGCCTATCGCTTTACTACCACGTGCTTTTTCACGGGCTTGGTCTAATGCAATATGGTAAGGTAGAATTAAAGGGCAAGATTCAGATATCAGTAATCTGTCTTTAACCGGAATACCTTTATCTTCTAACGCTTTCATCTCTTTCATTAGCGCATCAGGGCAAAGTACTACACCATTCGCAATGATACTTATAACATCATGACGAAGAATACCTGATGGGATAAGATGTAATACTGTTTTTTCGCCATTGATCACTAACGTATGGCCAGCATTATGTCCACCTTGATAACGAACAACATATTTTGCTTTTTCTGTGAGTAAATCAACAACTTTACCTTTGCCTTCATCACCCCATTGCGTACCTAGCACAACAACATTATTACTCATAGACTATTACTCATTCTGTTATTTATTCGATTTTAGTTTCATGTATTGGAAAAATTCACTATCTGGGCTAATAACCATAACGTCATTACCAATAAAACTTTGTTCATAAGCTTTTAAACTTCGAATGAAGCTAAAAAATTCCATATCTTTACCAAAGGCATCAGCATAAAGTTTAGCTGCATTAGCATCACCTTCACCACGAATAATTCGTGATTGTCGTTCAGCTTCAGATAATATTTTTGTTGCCTCAAGTGTCGCTGCCGCTCTAGTTTCTTCCGCTTTTCTTACGCCTTCAAAACGTTTATCGCGGGCAATGACTTCTCGTTCTGCTCGCATTCTGGCATAGATAGAACCTGAAACTTCAGCAGGGAAATTAATCTGTTTAATACGTACATCAACGACTTCAACACCAAAAGCGCGTAGACTCGTTTTACTACTTTCGGGATCTTTTTCTGTATCTGCAACTAGTTTGTCTATTGGTGCATTATCAACAGAATCTTGATGTGTACCATTTAAAGCATCTTTTACTCGAATCATTAAAGAATTACGCGATTTAGTATCCGCATTCGAGTCATTAATAATGTCCTTATTACTCAGTTTACCAATTTCCGCTCTTAAACGACCATTTAGACGAGCAAGTAGTAAATCTTCAACATTATTGCCACCGGCAACTGTTTCATAATAGCGATTGAAGTCAACAATTTTCCATTGAACAAAATAGTCAACTATCAACTCTTTCTTTTGAACATTGAAAAAACGTTGTTCTTTACTGTTATTAGAACTATTGGTGGTTTGTATTTTAGCATCAATAACTTTAACACTATCAATACCTGGAATTTTAAAATGTAAACCAGGTTCGGATAATCCAATTATTTTATTAAATCTTAAAACAACACCACGGGTGCCTTCCTCAATAACATAAACACTTGAAAAAAACACACCGATTAAAATCAAAACTATAGGAATCAATAATTTACGCATATTCATTTTTCTCCTTATCGTCCCATAGTCCGCGTCGTATTGCTGGTAGAACTATTATTACGGGTTGTAGCACCATTTTGTGACTCTTTAGTTGGTTGAGGTGCACTTTTTATCGCATCAGAAGAGCTTGGCATATTAAAATTGTAATCACTGTTTTGATTTGGCAACGTAGTTGGTGTAGCCATTTTTTCGCTGTTATTTTTTAATAACTGCTCCAACGGTAACACCATTAAATTACCACTTTTATCATTCACAACAACTTTATTAGTTTTACTTAATATTTTTTCCATTGTTTCAATATATAAACGCTCTTTAGTGATTTGAGGGGCAGCCTTATATTGAGGTAATATTTTTTCAAAACGTGCAACATCACCAGCCGCTTCAAGTTCTACACGAACTTTATACGCATCAGCATCAGCTAAAATTCTTGCAGATTTACCTTCTGCTTGTTGCACTAACTGAACTTTATCTGCTTCAGCTTGTTTAATTTCACGTTCGCTATCACCTTGAGCACGAATAGCATCATCGTAAGCATCTTGCACTTCATCTGGTGGTCGAGCAACTTGGAAGTTCAAATCAACAATGTTAATCCCCATATCGTAATGCGTAATTACATTAACTAATTCATCTTTAGTACTGCTTTCAAGCGCAGCTCGTCCATCGGAAATAATCGCATCGATATTAGAACTTCCAACCGCTGTTCTTAAAGCACTATCAGCAGCTTGACGAAGACTATCCTCAACATTGGTTACATTAAATAAATATTTTAATGGATTGCTGATACGATACTGAACATTCATTTCAACAAAAACTAAATTTTCACCTGTTGTAACAATGAACCCTTGCACATTAAAATTTCGTGTTCCTTGGGTATCAACGACATAAACTTTGTCGATTAAGGTAGGTTTCCAATTCAAACCTGGTTGAATAATTTCTGGTTGAACCTGTCCAAAACGGGTAATCACACCTCGTTGACTTTGGTTGATAGTATAAAAACCACTTATTCCCCAAATCAGAATAAGCACAACAATGACTGCAATAACAATTTTTGAGCTATTCATCGATAATTTAATTTTTGATGAACCCCCATTATTATTGCTTGAATTACCTTTTTTTAATAGGTCTTTAATTTTATCTAAAAAACCACCGGATGAATTAGAAGGTTTTTTATTATTATTTCCCCATGGATCGTTATCTTGTCCGTTATTTCCGGGCTGATTCCACGCCATATTTTATATGCTCCATTTAACAATTAGTTGTTATTTTGCGTATTAATTAAGTATAACAGATCTGGCTCTTGTTTACAGAGGCGATTCCATTCAATTGACGGCATTCTCACATCAAGTTGAAAGCTACCATCTTCATTTATAATTTCATGTTCTACTGCATTTAGCTGATAAAAACGGCTTCTTAGCCTGACTAAATGAACAGGTAAGCTTAATTGACAAATTTGGATCTGTCTAGCAAGTCTTTCTTTTAATGCAGTAAATAGTAGATCTAATCCTAAACCATTTTGAGCAGAAATCCAAACACGAATAGGCATACCATTTTCGTCACGATCAATACAAGGCTGTTTACCTTCCATTAAATCTATTTTATTCATTACCATCAATGTTGGAATATCATGGGCATCTATTTCTAATAAAACCTCTTCTACAGCATGTATATTATCTAATAGGTTTGGATCGGATGCATCAATCACATGTAATAAAAGTGCGGCCTCTTGGGTTTCGAGTAATGTTGCTTTAAAAGCAGCAATAAGGTCATGAGGTAAATGACGAATAAATCCGACTGTATCGGCTAATACGACTTCGCCAACATCTTCAACATTAATGCGTCTTAAAGTCGGATCAAGCGTTGCAAACAATTGATCGGCAGCATAAACATCGGCATGCGTTAATGAATTAAATAGTGTTGATTTACCAGCATTAGTATAACCAACTAACGAGACAGTAGGTAGATCGGCTTTATTTCTTGATTGTCGATTTTGATTGCGCTGTTTTTCAACTTTAGCAAGCCTAGATAATATCAATTGAATACGATGACGAATTAAACGTCTATCGGTTTCTAACTGAGTTTCGCCCGGCCCTCTTAAACCAATTCCACCTTTTTGTCGTTCTAAGTGTGTCCAGCCTCGAACTAAACGCGTTGATAAATACTGCAACTGCGCTAATTCTACTTGTAACTTACCTTCATGAGTTCTAGCACGTTGTGCAAAAATATCTAAAATAAGCCCAGTTCGATCAACGACACGGCATTCACATAATTTTTCTAGGTTTCGTTCTTGGGTAGGAGTTAAGGTGTGATTAACTAAGATAACTGATGCGTCAAGCGCTTTAACTTTTTCGGCAATTTCAAGGGCTTTCCCTTCACCAATAAAATATTTAGCTTGTGGTGCTTTTCTTGAGGTTGTCACAATATCGAGAATCTCAATTTGAGCAGAAGAAACAAGTACTTCAAACTCTTTCAGATCCTCGATATCGCTTTCTTGAGGGAAGAATACATGGACTAATAAGGCAGATTCCCCGCCTTTATATCGCTCAAACAATCAGATTCTCCACTGAATTAATCAGCTTTCGCTTTCCTCTTCAGGTTGAGTCACCAATCCAGAGATAGATCTTGATGGTACAACTGTTGAGATGGCATGTTTATATACCATTTGGCTTACAGTATTTTTTAATAAAATAACAAACTGATCAAATGACTCAATTTGCCCTTGTAATTTAATACCGTTAACTAAATAAATGGATACAGGAATATGCTCGCGACGAAGCAAATTTAAATAAGGATCTTGTAATGACTGCCCTTTTGACATGAGTTTATCCTTTAAGATGAAAATAATAATATGAAGATAATATAATCGTACTTTTTAAAAATATTTAATTTAACTAAAACATAAAGTACTTATGTCTATTTACCAAAATAACATAAAAAACTCAGCTCTTGAACTGGTCAACAATAATTTATGCACAAATAACTAAAATTTTAATAAATTTACACTAATCAAACAAAAAAAAATACTAAAATATTATGTTAACCTAAAACTTTTTTACATTTTGAAAAAACAATTTCGAGGTAAAAAGTAAAGTAATAAAAAGTAAAAAATATTTTCAAACCTAAAAAAGCTGATCGAAAACCTTATCCATATTATCAGGATTTAACCATGTAACAGGTTGTTTCCAACCACGTAGCCAAGTAATTTGCCTTTTTGCTAATTGACGTGTTGCACAAATACCTTTAAACACCATTTCATCATAACTACTTTGACCCTCTAAATACTCCCACATTTGCCGATAGCCAACACAACGCATCGAAGGTAAATTTAAATGCAAGTCAGGTCGTAATTTTAGCGCTTTCACTTCATTTTCAAATCCTTGATCGAGCATCTGTAAAAAACGTTGTTCAATACGCTGATGTAACTCCGCGCGATCTGAAGGCATAATGGCAAACTGCATCACATCGTAAGGTAATGCTTCACCACTTTCTTGGGTAAGTTCGGTTAAACTCTTACCCGAAATTAAATACACTTCTAAAGCACGATTAAGACGCTGTGGATCGTTTGGATGAATTCTTTGAGCAGAAACAGGATCAACTTTTTTTAATTCTTCATGAATCACTTGCCAACCAAATTTATTGGCCTTTTCTTCTATTTGTTGCCGAATTTCACTGTTAGCTACAGGTAAAGGTGATAACCCTTCAAGCAACGCTTTAAAGTACAACATTGTTCCACCAACTAACAATGGAATTCGCCCTTTTTTTAGCGTTTTTTCAATTTCAATTAGAGCATCATGCCTAAAATTGGCGGCAGAGTAACTTTCTGCTGGATCACATATATCAATTAATTTATGTGGGTAGTTTAACTGCTCTTGTTTCGTTGGTTTGGCCGTACCAATATCCATATCACGATAAATCAGTGCTGAATCGACACTTATAATATCAATTGGATAACGTTCATAAAGGGCCATTGCAAATGCGGTTTTACCTGAAGCCGTTGGCCCCATTAATGAAATAACTTTTGCTTTATTCATAGTTACATGGATTTTATAAAAGATTGAAGATCAATAGGATGTAAAAATGTTTCTAGTTGCAATAAATTGCTATCAATTTGCTCTAGCTGTGCAAGTAATTGGATCACTTTGGTCACACTCCAACTTACTGCTTGAGTATTATCACATTGACTCGCTAGCCAATCTGCAATTTTGGTCGGATCTAATGCATCTTCCTTTGACGATGAAATCAATGCCAATAAAGCAGGTAATATTTGCTGCCAATTCATCGTTCTAAGCATTTTAGGTACGCTTTGCAAATGTAGTTTTGCTTTGTCGATATAAAAATCAAATCCTAAAAAATTAAGTTGAGGTTGATAATTGGTTAATGCTTGTTGTTCTTTATGATTGATTAAAATGGTCAATGGAATCAATAATTTTTCAGAATCTTGAGATAATAATTTAATTGCCGAAAATTTTTGTTGAGCAACAGGCAATTTCATCAACATAAATTTTTGCTGATTATCTTCAAACTTTTCAAGCAATGCTATATCTGGTTGAATAACCGTTAACACGCGACCAAATTGTACTAATGATGAACTATCAAGCTGCTGTTGTAAGGAATGTAAAGATGTACTTCGCTGTGGAAACAACGCATCAATCACCGCTTTTTGCCCCTCAGTCATTTGATCTTCTTGGTGAGATAATCTTGCTGGCTCCGGTTTAGTTTCAACCGATTTAGCAACATCAATTAATTGACCATATAGTGTATTTTCTCTAGCAAAATTACCCGATTTTTTTGTTGGTTGACTGTTAGCTTGATAATTTTTAGGTTGAGCCAATTGATTAAAAATATTCCCCCCCGCAGCTTGGCGATTAGGGGTAATGACTGGCGCTTGAGTCGTAATAGACAAATGGGATTCCAATGCCATCATAATAGCTTGATAAACAAAATCATGAACTAAACGTGCTTCATGAAAACGAACTTCATGTTTAGCAGGATGTACATTAACATCAACCTGTTTTGGATCAAGTTGTAAAAAGACAACATAACTTTGCTGCTCATGAGTTTGACTAATATAAGCTTGACGCAAAGCATGATTGAGTAATTTATCCTTAATAACACGACCATTAACATAAAAATATTGCAGATCACTAACATCGTTACTAGCGACCCATCCTTGAATAAGTAAATCATTATGCTGCCAATCGAGTTTAACTGCTTTTTGCATAAATTCTCGACCACAAACTAATTCAACCCTTTTTTCAAGTGTGGATGATCGGTATTGTTTAACCAGTTTACCATTATGTTGCAAATTAAAAGAGACATCAGGACGCGCTAAAGCAATTCTACGAACAAACTCTTCAATATGCATAAATTCGGTTTTGTCGGTTTTCAAAAAACGACGACGCGCGGGTGTATTATAAAATAAATCCAAGACTTCAACCGTTGATCCTACGGGATGAGCCGCAGGTTTAATAACCGGTTTCATATCGCGACCTTCGGCATAAACTTGCCAAGCTTCGGATTGCTGGGCGGTGCGGGAAGTTAACGTCAATCGAGATACTGAACTGATACTCGCTAGCGCCTCACCACGAAATCCAAGGCTAATAATTGAATCTAAATCATCTAGTGTACTAATTTTACTGGTGGCATGACGGGCTAAAGCTAATGCTAATTCCTCTTTAGCAATACCAAAACCATTATCACGAACACGGATTAACTTACAACCACCTTGTTCGAGATCAATATCAATTTGCGTACTACCTGCATCAAGACTATTTTCGACTAATTCTTTAATAACAGATGCCGGCCTTTCTACCACCTCACCAGCGGCAATTTGATTGGCCAATTGTGGTGATAGAATATGTATTGCCATTAGTGCCGTTCTCCAAATTTAGGATTTTGTTTTACATAGTTTTTTATACCCTGATAAATTGCTCTTGCAATCTTATCTTGGTGAGTATTACTAGCAAGTAAACTTTCCTCTGTTTCATTAGATATAAAGCCAACCTCAACCAAAATAGAAGGGATATCCGGAGACCGTAATACACCTAAACTAGCATGTTCAGGTTTACGTTTATGCAGTTTGATTGATCCACTCATCTCTTTAATAACTTGTGTTGCTAATTCATATCCTACACGCTGAGAATAGGAAAATTGTAGATCTAATACCGCCTGGCTTAAATGACGATTATGGTCATCACTAAGCGCATCACCAGCTCCGCCTAATAGCTGAGACTGTTTTTCATCTTGTTCTAGCCAACGCCCCAGTTCAGTATCCGCACGTTTAGTTGACAATACCCAAACGGATGCGCCAGAAGCACTTCGATTTGGCGCTGCATCAGCATGAATTGACACAAGTAAATTAGCTTTGTTTTTACGCGCGATATCTGAACGCTGCGATACCGAAATAAAATTATCACTACTGCGTGTTAAAACCCCTTTAAAATTAGGATCATTATTTAATAAATTGGTAAGCTTTTTAGCAATAGAAAAAGTCACTGTTTTTTCATAAAGATTATGTTTACCTATTGCACCAGAATCTTTACCGCCATGCCCAGCATCAACAGCTATAATCACTTTAGCGGCATTAGCTGAGCTACAAAGTAGCAAAAGCATAAAAAAAGCCATTAATTTTTTCATCAGTATTTTCGCTAATTGTTAATGTAATAAATTAATAATTGACTGACCTGTTTTGGTATTTGCTTGTAAACAAACACTGCGTTCAAGCGCTAAATAAGACAAATGGATTTCAATATCGGCAATGGGTAATATGCCTTGTGCTTGCTTTGGCCACTCAATTAAACAAATTGATCGAGAAGAAAAATATTCGCGTATGCCCATAAACTCTAATTCTTCAGGATCAGCTAATCGATATAAATCAAAATGATAAACTGAAAAATCGTTAAAATGATAAGGTTCAACTAAAGTATAAGTAGGACTTTTAACATTACCTTTATGACCAAGTTGTTGTAAAAATCCTCGACTAAACGTTGTTTTACCCGCACCAAGATCGCCAATTAAGTAGATAACTATCGCACTATTGTGATTAGATAAATAATTTAAACATTGCTCAGCAAGCTGTTTACCCAATAAAATTGTTTCTTGCTCGTTAGCTAAAATAATCGGTTTCATAACGAATTCTTTGCTCAATAAATGATCCTTATTATATACTAATAACCATTAAAGATGTACCAAGCAAGGTTAACTTGCTTTTTTCTTAAAAATTCAAAGTAAAATAGATATTTTAGTAAAAAGTGGAAAAATGTTACATACAATTTCAACTCATCACTCAGCAAATATTGATACAACACTCATATCTACGCAAGATGCCGTACTTTTTTGGCAAAATGGCGTTATGATTGCTTGTCAAAATAATCCCTTACTGAATGATATTTTACAAAAAACCACGCATTGTTATGTACTTGACAACGATATTATTGCTCGTGGCATTAGTCAATTCATCGATGTAAGGCTTGAAATCATCACTATGCAACAAGTAGTTGAATTGACTGCTAAGTATTATCCACAAATAAATTGGGAATAATCTTTTAATATCATTAAAAGAATTCATTATTCTTAAATAACCACGTATCAAAACAAAATTGGCACATTTGCAAATCTAAATCTTGCAGTTTAATATAAATTCAACTGTGTTTTAATGAATAGCTGATATTAATGACCAATTTATTAACTTTATCACAAGCAAGTGCTCGATTAAAAAAAGGGGAAGTCATTGCCTATCCAACCGAAGCTGTTTTTGGATTAGGTTGTGATCCTGATTGCCAATCGGCAGTAATGACACTATTACAACTAAAGCAACGATCAATTGATAAAGGGTTGATTTTAATTGCTAGCCATTTTAAACAACTTATCCCTTATATAGATGAAGCAGCGTTAACAATAGAGCAACAACAAAAAGCAATTGCCAGTTGGCCAGGTCCTATTACTTGGCTTATGCCCAAAAATAAAACCACGCCTTATTTTTTAACGGGGCAATATAATTCAATTGCGGTAAGAGTAACAAATCATCCCTTAGTTTGCCAACTTTGCGATCTATTTGGAAAACCATTAGTCTCAACCAGTGCCAATCTTTCTGGTCATGAACCTTGTCGAAGCGTAATTGAAGTAACTAAACAATTTGGTGACACATTGCCTATTTTACAAGGTGAAACAGGGCAACGCTCACAGCCCTCTGAAATTAGAGATATCAAAACAGGACAAATTATTAGGCAAGGATAGTGTTATGCAAAATTTATATATTGGCGTAATGTCGGGAACAAGTATGGATGGAATTGATATCGCGCTAGTTGATATCAAAGCAGGAAAAGTCACATCCATTATCAGTGATTGTTATCCGATGCCAAATTCAATTAAACAACAATTACTAACACTATGCGACACAAAACAGACAACATTACAAGATTTAGGTCAGCTTGATCATCAACTTGGACTATTATTTGCTAATAGTATCAATCAATTTTTACAAAACAATCATATCAATAAAAATCAAATTAAAGCGATTGGCTGTCATGGGCAAACAATTTACCATCAACCAACAGGTAATAATCCTTTTACCATGCAAATTGGTGATGCCAATATTATTGCCGCTAAAACTGGCATTATCACCATTGCCGATTTTCGCCGTAAAGACATGGCTTATGGTGGACAAGGTGCTCCACTAGTACCTGCTTTTCATAAAGCAGTACTACAAGATCCACAAATCAATCGAGTCATATTAAATATTGGCGGCATTAGTAATATTTCTGTCTTAATTCCTAATCAAACAGTCATTGGATACGACACGGGGCCGGGTAATGTATTACTTGATGGCTGGATAAATGAAAATCTTAATCAAAGCTATGATAAAGATGCGATGTGGGCAAAAACAGGTCACATTCAACAAAACTTATTAAATAAGTTACTTGATGAAGCATATTTCAAATTACCTGCACCTAAAAGCACTGGGCGCGAATTATTTAACTTACCGTGGTTACATAAAAAACTGACAGGCATGAATTTAAAGGCACAAGATGTTCAAGCAACCTTAGTGGCATTAACTGCAGTATCTATTAAACATGAAATTGAAAAATTACCCATCAGTAACAATTTACCTTGCGAATTATTGGTATGTGGTGGTGGTGCTAAAAACCCACTGATTATGCAAAGATTATCGACATTATTACCTAACTGGGCAGTATTAACCACAAATGACAAAGGAATAAACGGTGATGATATGGAAGCAATTGCATTTGCATGGCTTGCTTATTGTCGAATCAATCATATTCCATCCAACATTCCTGAAGTGACAGGAGCAAGCCAAGCAGTATGCTTAGGCGTTTTATACCAATAAAAGAATTAATAAGATGATTTTGCCTGTTTATTATAACCAATCAACTCAGAAATTTTTGCGGCATATTGGTTAATTTTGATAATTAATTTAACCCCATCTTCAGCCGTATTACACCTAAAAATAGACGTTAATAAACTTAACGCGGCAAGAATGTTACTTAAACGATCATAAATAGATACAACAAAACACCTTAAACCAAGCTCTGACTCTTCATCATCTTTCCCATTAGGCGTTTAACCTCGTCAAGCTTAGCGAAAAAAGCATCTTTACTGATTATAGTTTTAGGTGTGTATTGGCTAAATTCAATGCTATTGACTAAATTTTTGTTACTTTAATCATTAACCAAAACAAGTCATACTTTTCATAACCCTATAGGTGAGTAAGTCTCTTGTTTACTTACTGCATAAAACTAGACAAATCAATTCACACTCAAGTAATTCATAAAATCAGATAGATTAAACAAGACACAACACCAAAAATGAGAGCACGAGTAAAATAACCCGCTAGTTATGATTATAATAACTGCTTTAGTAAAAAGATATTAATCTAAATATCATTATAGATAAATTAAATTATTTTTATTTTTAATAAAATTAAATCAAACCAAATTTCTGTAAAGCTTTAGCGATTCCATCATTATTATTATCATCAGTGATAAATTCAGCATGTGCTTTTAGCCCATCAACGGCATTAGCCATGGCGATTGGATGATCAACTGTTAAGAACATCTCGAAATCATTCATTCCATCACCAAATGCATAAGTTGGTACATCGGTGAACCCTTTTCGCTGTAATAACTGAGTTATGCCATTTCCTTTAGAACCACCGTGATTAAAAACATCAACACAATAGGGGGTATTACGAATAAAGGTCAATTCAGGAAATAGATCACGATAATGTTCTTCGCCTGATTCACATAACAGCAATAACATTTGAATAGGTTGATTTAAATAGATCTGATCATCAACGGGAGGAACGGGTTGTTTTAAATAATGATAAAATACCTTAGCAGGTTGACTATCTTGCGAAACACGCATAATTTCATAATTATAAAAAGAGAGAGGTATATCCATTTGTTGTTTGGAAAATTGATAAATTCTAGCTATCACATCTTTATCAATATTATTTGTAAAGACCGTTTCACCTTGATAAAGTACCACTTGACCATTCATTCCAACAATTGAATCGATTTGTGTTTTATGCATCAAGTCAACGACTTCACAAGGCGTTCGTCCCGTCGCCAACATGGGAATAATATTATTTTGTTTAAGCTTATTTATAGCTTGATAAGAACTCGGTAAAACTTCAATTTGACTATTAAATAGTGTTCCGTCTAAATCAAAAAAAACGATAGCTTCAGGCTTTTTACTCATACTACAAATCCAAAATATATTTAATAAAAGGAATAGTTAACTTACGTTGTTGAGCAAGCGTTGCAACTTCAAACTTTTCTAATAAAGAAAACAGTGTACGCATATCACGATTAACACGTTTTAATAAAAACAATCCAACTTCGGTTGATAATTCAAAACCACTTAATTTAGCTCTTAATTGTAAAGCTTTAAGCTTATCATCATCACTCAATTCTTTTAATTGATAAACTTGTCCCCAAGATAATCGAGAAACCAAATCAGGTAAAGTAAAACAAATCTGTTTAGGCGGTGCATTAGCTGTAATTAATAACTTACTTACATTTTTCTCAGTTAAACGATTAAATAAATCGAAAATAGCCTCTTCCCAATCTCTGTGACCTGCTATAGCATCAATATCATCTAAACACACTAAATCATAATTATCCAAGCCTTGTAAAATTTCGGGAACAAGATGGTAATACTGCTTTAAAGGAATATAACTGGCTAACTTATTTTGATTTGAAGCATGCAACAAATGAGTCCTACCAGAAGCACTTGCCGACCACATATAAAAAACATTGAAACCTGGCTTATCAAATAAAGCTTGTAACGAATCGAACAATAATTGATTATCGCCCACATAAAAACTATCAAAAGTTTCACTATTAGATAAAGAAAAAGGTAAAGGTAACTGTGAAAGAGTAATAAAATAACCTCACAATAAAAATAATTTCATGATAAGTATAAATTTGCTACCACAAAAATCAATCACTTTTGTATAAAACAAATCAAGCACAATAACCATCTTACTTAATAAGTTAAATTGAGCAATACAGATCAAATAGCAGTGTTTAAAACATCATCACTAATATATCAAAATTTAAGCAAACAAACTTATTTTTTGTGGATAACTTTGTGATAAATACGGCTAATAAGCTGTTATAATCGGATTAATAACCTTAAAGACAAAAACAATTGTGGATAAATACAATAGTTATAAACAAGTCTAAATCCAAAAAGATCCGATCAATTAACAGCATTAGATCACAACTAAGATCCTAAATAATAATGGCAAAACTAAGTTATCAACAGAAGTCATCTAAACTAATAACAATAAAAATAAAAAGATCAAATAAAAGATCTTATTTAATTTAAATAGCGATCAAAATAGATCATTTGACGTAATCAAAAAGATGAGTACAATTCCTAACGCTAAATAAACCCAAATCACCTGATCCAAAACGACGATCATCAGTATATAAATAAAAACAACGAGGCTTTTATGTTTTATCCAGATCTTTTTGATGTCATTATTGTTGGTGGCGGCCATGCAGGAACAGAAGCAGCAATGGCATCAGCTAGAATGGGCAGAAAAACACTACTATTAACCCATAATATCAATACGTTAGGTCAAATGTCTTGTAACCCTGCAATTGGTGGTATTGGTAAAGGGCATCTAGTAAAAGAGATCGATGCAATGGGCGGACTCATGGCACACGCTATTGATCTAGCAGGGATCCAGTTTAGGATCTTAAATAGTAGTAAAGGACCTGCTGTGCGAGCTACTCGCGCTCAGGCAGATCGATCGCTTTATCGAAAAGTGATCCGAACAACACTTGAAAACCAACCTAATTTAATGCTATTTCAACAATCAGTTGAAGATGTGATCATCGAAAACGATCAAATCACAGGTGTAAAAACTCAAATGGGCGTATCTTTCAGAGCGAAAGCCGTAGTATTAACAGCAGGCACCTTTTTAGATGGAAAGATCCACATAGGTTTAGACAATTACAGCGGGGGAAGAACCGGCGATCCAGCATCAATTGGTTTATCAAAATCATTGCATCAATATCCATTTAGAATGGGTCGTTTAAAAACAGGTACACCACCTCGTATTGATGCAAGAACCATCGATTTTTCAAAACTTGGTACACAATATGGCGATGATCCCGTTCCAGTATTCTCATTTTTAGGTCAGGCTAGTGAACATCCAAGGCAGATCCCATGTTATATAACAAGTACTAACGAAACCACACATGAGATCATTCGTAACAGTTTAGATCGCAGTCCTATGTACACAGGGGTTATTGAAGGTGTCGGACCAAGATACTGCCCTTCCATTGAGGATAAGATCATGCGTTTTGCTGATCGTAATTCCCATCAGATCTATTTGGAACCAGAAGGATTAGATAGTAATGAAATCTATCCAAATGGGATCTCAACAAGTCTACCTTTTGATACCCAGCTTGCATTTGTACGTAGTATGAAAGGGCTTGAAAATGCGAATATTGTAAGGCCCGGTTATGCGATCGAATATGATTATTTTGATCCAAGAGATCTTAAACCAACGTTAGAAAGTAAAGTGATCAAAGGGCTATTTTTAGCCGGTCAAATCAACGGCACAACAGGTTATGAAGAAGCCGCGGCCCAAGGAATGCTAGCTGGGTTAAATGCAGCAAGATTTGTATATGATCAAGATCAATGGTATCCAACACGTGATCAAGCTTATTTGGGCGTTTTGGTTGATGATCTTTGTACATTAGGCACAAACGAACCTTACCGCATGTTTACATCTCGTGCCGAATATCGCTTGATGTTACGTGAAGATAATGCCGATATTCGCTTAACTGAAATCGGACGTAAATTAGGGATGGTTGATGATTACCGTTGGCAAAAATTTAATGAAAAATTTGAAGCAGTGGAACAAGAAAGGGCACGTCTGCGTGATATTTGGGTTCACCCTCACATCGAAACCATTGATGAAGTGAATGCGGTCTTAAGTGCTAATTTAACCAAAGAAGCCAATGGCGAAGAGCTACTAAAACGCCCTGAAATGAATTATCAAACGTTAAAAAAACTATCACTGTTTGCGCCAGGGTTAAGCGATCCGCAAGCGGCTGAACAAGTTGAAATTCAAGTCAAGTATGATGGTTATATCAAACTACAAATTGAAGAAATAGAGCGTCAAAAACGTAATGAACAAACATTGATTCCTGCGCATATTGATTATGCAGAAATATCAGGGTTATCTAATGAAGTGGTGGCTAAATTAAAACAACATAAACCTGTTTCTATTGGGCAAGCTTCACGTATTTCGGGTATTACGCCTGCTGCTATTTCAATGTTACTGGTTTACTTAAAAAAGAAAAATTATGTTAAAAAAGAAACTCACTAATCTAATTGATCAAACCGATCTTTTGATCTCTGATCAGCAAATAGATCTGTTAATTAATTATGTTGAAATGTTACATAAGTGGAATAAAGCTTACAATTTAACTGCCGTGCGAGATCCTAACGAAATGTTAGTTAAGCATATTATGGATAGTCTTGTTGTATCGCCTTATTTAGAAGGTAAAACGTTTATTGATGTTGGAACAGGGCCAGGTTTACCTGGCATTCCATTAGCAATTATCAACCCTGAAAAACAATTTGATCTCGTTGACAGTTTAGGTAAACGAATTCGTTTTTTAAAACAAGTTCAATTTGAATTAAAGTTAACTAATATACATCCAGTACAAAGTCGAATTGAACAATATTGCGATAAAAAGTTTGACGGTGTGATTAGTCGTGCTTTTGCTTCCCTGCAAGATATGCTTAATTGGTGTAAACATTTACCTAATGAACATGGTGCTTTTTATGCGCTTAAAGGCAGTGAGATCGACACCATTCCGGATGGTTTTATGCTTAAACAAAATATTAAATTGACTATTCCTCAATTAGATGCGGAAAGACATTTAGTGATAATTCAATAGTGTTATATTTAATTACTACTACTAGTTTTTACGTCTTTTGACGTAATCTTTAATCCCATCTACGATTGCTTTAGATACTTGATTTTGGAACGAAGCTGTTTTTAATTTTTGTTCTTCTGTAGCATTACTAATAAAAGCAGTTTCGACTAAAACCGAAGGAATATCCGGTGCTTTTAATACAGCAAATCCGGCTTTTTCAAGTGACGGTTTATGTAATTTATTGACACTTTTCATTCGATTTAAAATTGCATTGCCGAGTAATATACCATTGCTCAGTGTGGTTTTTTGTACTAAATCCAAAATGGTATTATCTAAATATTTATCACCACTACGGCTAACGCCACCTATTTGGTCGGCTTCATTTTGTGTTTGTGCTAAATAGCTAGCTGCTGAGCTACTTGCGCCGCGTGTGGATAAGGCAAATACTGACGATCCTTTTACTGATGGGCTGGCAAAGGCATCGGCATGAATAGAAATAAAAATATCAGCGTGTAATGATCGAGCTTTGGCTACTCTTACTTTTAATGGTATAAAGACATCCTCATTACGAGTCATGTAGACTTTTATATTAGGTTCTTTTTTCAAAGAACTGTAAGCTCGACGGGCAATTTGTAATACGACATCTTTTTCACGCGTCTTATTATTACCAATAGCACCAGGATCTTCACCTCCATGTCCAGGATCGAGAACAACAATAATAGGTGCGTTTTTGCTTTTATTGGCTGTTGTTTTGATCTGAGATTGTTTTTTATTAAGATCGCCTTTTTTATACTCTTCTAATAATGCAAGCAAAGGATCATCATCTGTTGCTGATGAAGGTTTAGATGGATAAAGATCGATGACTAAACGATGTTTAAATTCAGCTACAGGCGATAAGCTAAAGGTATTGGGTTGAATACCTTGCTTCAAATTGATCATGATTCGAACTTTTTTTGAATCAAGTTGGGCAACACTTATTGATTTGATATAGGGATCTCGAGGTAATACTTTAGATGAAATCTTTTTTAAAGTAGCATCTAAATTAATATTCTCAATATCAATGGCAAGCCTGTCTGGATTGGTCAATAAAGTGTGTTTGAATTTTAAATTTACATTCGATTCTAATGTTATTCGAGTATAGGTCGATGAAGGCCAAACTCTAACAGCTATGACCTGAGCTAAGTTTGCTGCAAAACCTACTTTTGTGACAGATAATAAACATGTCGCAATAATACCTTTAATGAGTAGGCGTTTTGTTGGACTAAATGTTTTTGACATATCTAAACACATTATTTTCTAAATAAATTGATCGTGAATAATAGCATAAAATATATTGATATTAAAAAGAATGATTCTCATCTTTAATTAGCTTTTTTATGTGATAAGTTATCAATTGATTATGTTATAGCCGCGGCCTTGATATTTTTTATTCAGGTTAGGATTATATTTAACTCAGGTTTAATCAATTTGGTTCTGTTGGTGCTGTCTGTTAAAACTTTTAAATAATGAAATTTATATTTTTGATGAAAATAGGAAGTAATCAAATTGGCGTTATCATGCATTTTTCAGTTTACCTACTTATTTTACACGACTAGAAAAATTAAAAATTACGTTATTAATAAATCAGTTATAGCAAAATTATCTTTACGATAAATTTTGACTAAACGCTAAATAGTAAATTGATTGGTAATGTTTTTAGTTAGCAAAATAGCCTATTTTTTACTGTTAAATTTTTTCTAACATATTGCTATATTCAATAAAAAAATCCAATACGTTACTTTGTTTTGTTATTTTTCATTTTTATTATAGACCCTACTATTACAAAGGATTACAATATGGCACGCTAAAATCGCGGATTTAAACCCGTTTTCATTTTAACAATTAAATATAGCTGAGTTATTGATGAGCAAAAAACTACATATCAAAACTTGGGGCTGCCAAATGAATGAATATGATTCAACTAAAATGGCAGATCTCCTTGAATCCACCCACGGTTTAACTTTAACAGAAAATGCAGAAGAAGCAGATATTTTATTACTCAATACTTGCTCTATTCGTGAAAAAGCCCAAGAAAAAGTATTCCATCAATTAGGTCGTTGGAAAAACTTAAAACAACATAATCCAAATATTATTATTGGGGTAGGTGGTTGTGTTGCTTCACAAGAAGGTGCACATATTCGTAAACGCGCACCATTTGTTGATATTATTTTCGGACCACAAACTTTCCATCGTCTGCCTGAAATGATTGAGCAAGTTCGTAGTGGTAAAGGTAATCATGTTGTTGATGTCAGCTTTCCTGAAATTGAAAAATTTGACCGTTTGCCAGAGCCGCGCAGTGAAGGGCCAACAGCTTTTGTATCGATTATGGAAGGATGTAATAAATATTGTACTTACTGTGTGGTACCTTATACTCGAGGTGAAGAAGTCAGTAGGCCATGTGATGATGTTATTTATGAAATAGCTCAACTTGCTGAACAAGGTGTTCGTGAAGTCAATTTACTCGGTCAAAATGTAAATGCTTACCGCGGTCCAACATTTGATGGTGATATCTGTTCTTTTGCTGAACTACTACGCTTAGTTGCGGCTATTGATGGTATTGATCGTATTCGTTTTACAACCAGTCATCCAATTGAATTTACTGATGATATTATCGATGTTTATCGTGATACGCCAGAATTAGTTAACTTTTTACATTTGCCGGTACAAAGTGGTTCAGATCGTGTGTTAAATCTGATGAAACGCACACATACCGCTATTGAATATAAATCAATTATTCGTAAATTACGCAAAGTTCGTCCTGACATTCAAATTAGTTCAGACTTTATTGTTGGATTCCCTGGTGAAACCCAAGAAGATTTTGAACAAACCATGAAACTCATTGCTGATGTAAATTTTGATTTAAGTTATAGCTTTGTCTATTCAGCACGACCAGGTACGCCAGCAGCCGAAATGGAAGATAATGTTTCTGAAGACGAGAAAAAACAGCGTTTATATATATTGCAAGAGCGCATTAATCAACAAGCGATGCAATTTAGTCGCCGCATGTTAAATACTGTGCAACGTATTTTGGTTGAAGGACCTTCGAAGAAAAACTTAATGGAATTAACAGGACGTACTGAAAATAATCGTATTGTTAATTTTGAAGGTTTACCAGATATGATTGGAAAATTTGTTGATGTAGAAATAACTGATATTTATCCTAATTCCTTACGAGGAAGAGTGGTTCGTACTGAAGATGAAATGGATTTACGAGTCAATCAATCGCCAATGTCAGTAATTTCACGAACGCGTAAAGAAAATGATTTAGGGGTGGGTATTTATCATCCATAACTATAAGAAAATATCGTGAAGTGTTATCACTATGCTGTGCACTTTTTAATGCGTTAAAATATTAAATATTATATCAATAACGCATTGGCAGTTAATTTTAATTATTAGAGGACTTATCATTGAATATTTTGACTTGTGAAACTTTACTTGAGCCGGCTGATAATCAGCGGTTAAATAGTCTTTGTGGTCCTTATAATGACAATATAAAACAATTAGAGCGTCGACTGGGTATTGAAATTAACCATCGTGGTAATCTATTTTCAATTACCGGTGATCCTATTTGTGTTACTGCGGCCAACGATATTTTAAAAGTACTTTATAAGCAAACTAAATTAAAAAATAAAATAGTTGATATTGAACCAGAACAGATTCATTTAGCTATCAAAGAATCTGGGGCACTTGAAAAAGCAAGTGAACACTTACCTGCTTATGTTGATTATCAAGCAGGTAAGCTTGTTATGATAAAAACTAAGCGTGGTGTAATCAAACCCAGAACAGCAAATCAAGCGCAATATATTGCGCATGTGTTAGATTATGATATCTCGTTTGGTATTGGTCCGGCAGGAACAGGTAAAACCTATTTAGCGGTAGCCGCAGCGGTTGATGCTTTGGAAAAGCAACAAATTCGTCGAATTGTATTAACTCGCCCTGCGGTTGAAGCCGGTGAAAAACTGGGGTTTTTACCCGGCGATTTAAGTCAAAAAGTGGATCCTTACTTACGTCCTCTTTATGATGCTTTATTTGAAATGTTAGGTTTTGAAAAGGTTGAAAAACTCATTGAAAAAAGTGTTATTGAAGTTGCGCCTCTAGCTTATATGCGTGGACGTACTCTTAATGACGCATTTATTATTTTGGATGAAAGCCAAAATACGACTATTGAACAAATGAAAATGTTTTTAACCCGTATTGGTTTTAATTCTAAAGCAGTCATTACTGGTGATATCACGCAAATTGATTTACCTCGCCATCAAAAATCTGGATTACGTCATGCAATTGAAGTATTAAGCCAAGTTGACGAAATTAGCTTCAATTTTTTTAATAGTGAAGATGTTGTTCGTCATCCTGTGGTTGCAAGAATCGTCAATGCTTATGAAAATTGGGAAGAACAACATAAGCATCAATCTGGCGAAAGAAGTATTTAGAGGAGTCATATTATCCCTATCTCAAGTAAAAAAAAGAGAAGCAATATTCGAGATCACTCGGCAGAAACAAACCTGTTTTTGCGGCGAGTGTTATTTGCTTTTGTTATTATCTTATTATTAATATCGGTTTTACTCGGTAATTTAGCTGATTTGCAGATTTCTAATTTTAGTTATTACAGTACAAAATCGAATAATAATCGTATCGAAATTATTCCCATTCCACCTAGCCGTGGAATGATTTATGATCGCAATGGCACACCCTTAGCCATTAACAATATAACTTATCAACTCAATATTATTCCTGATAAAATCAAAAATCTTAATGAGCAATTTAATGAATTAAAAAATATTGTTAATTTGACTGACGAAGATATTGAAAATTTTCAAAAAGAACGCCGTAATTATAAAGCTCATCGAGCGGTGCCACTTAAGGACAATTTAACTCAAAAGCAAATTGCGCGTTTTGTTGTTGATCAACATCGTTTCCCTTATGTTTCAATTGTGGGTATACAGCATCGCTATTATCCATTTGGCGCATCATTAACGCATATTATTGGTTATATTTCAAAAATTAATACTGCTGATAAACAACGTTTAGATGATGAAAATAAAACCAGTGATTATGTGGCAACCTTTAATATAGGTAAAATGGGTATCGAAAAATACTACGAAGATGTATTACATGGTACGCCAGGATATGAAAAAGTTGAAGTTAATAGTCGAGGGCGCATTGTTCGTCAACTTAATCAGCATCCACCACAAGCTGGTGAAGATATTTACCTGTCTATCAATCTTAAATTACAACTTTATATCGAACAGTTACTTGCTGGCCGAAAAGCAGCAGTGGTTGCTATTGATCCTAATAATGGTGAAATTTTAGCATTGGTTTCAAGTCCGAGTTACGATTCTAATCCGTTTGTTGGTGGAATATCGAATGCTAAATATAGCGAATTACTCAATGATCCTAATAAACCTCTTTATAACCGAGCATTACTTGGCTCTTATCCGCCTGCTTCAACAGTAAAACCCTATATTGCCATTGCCGCTTTAAGTGAAGGTGTTGTCACACCCAAATCGACTATTAATGATCCGGGTTGGTGGCAACTACCTGGTACCGATAGACGATATCGAGACTGGTTAAAATGGGGACATGGGCGCGTTGATGTGTTAAGAGCAATTGAAGAATCAGTTGATACCTATTTTTATCAAGTTGCTTATGATATGGGTATCGATCGTTTACATCAATGGATGACTAAATTCGGTTATGGTGAACGAACCGGTATTGATATTTCACCAAATGAAGAAAATAAAGCCGTTATGCCTAGTCGTGAATGGAAAATGCAACGTTATAAAAAAGCTTGGTTACAAGGTGACACCATTCCGGTAGGGATTGGCCAAGGTTATTGGACAGCAACACCTATACAGTTAGCTAAAGCACTTACTATTTTGATTAATAATGGTAAAACTTATACGCCACATTTTTTATTATATAAAAAGAGCGATATTTTAAATACCAATTCGAATCCACCTGCAGTTAATCAACAAAATTATATTGAAACTAATAGTTTAGTTGATGTTAATCCCAATTACTGGGCATTAGCTAAAGAAGGCATGCATCGGGTAATGTTTGGTGCACGGGGAACAGCTCGAAAAGTTTATGCTGATGCAAAATACCAAGCAGCTGGTAAATCGGGCACTGCACAAGTTTATGGTTTAAAAGAAGATGAAGTTTATAATGCCCATAAAATTCCTGAACACTTACGTGATCATGCGTTGTTTGTTGCTTATGCTCCTTTTGATAAACCAACTATTGCGTTAGCCATTGTGCTTGAAAATGGTGGTGGTGGTAGCTCAAATGGCGGAGCCGTCGCGCGAAAAATATTGGATTACTATCTATTAGGCGATAATTCAACGGAATTAGATGAAACTCCATCACATGCAGGGCATGAAGATTAATTATGAATAATATTAAAAAAACTTTTTGGCAAAAAATCCATATCGATCCACTATTTTTTTTATTTATTACACTATTACTTGGCTATAGCCTTTATATTCTTTGGAGTGCTACTGGTCAAGATTTTGATATGATGCAAAAACGGGTAATTCAAATTTTACTTGGTTATGTTGTCATGATTGCAATTGCGCAATTTTCGCCTAGAACCTTTGAAAAATGGGCGCCATATTTATATTTGTTCTGTATATTGATGTTGTTATTGGTCGATATTTTTGGTTATGTAAGTAAAGGTGCGCAGCGATGGTTGGATTTAGGTATTTTACGCTTTCAACCCTCTGAAATTGCTAAGATAGCTGTCCCATTAATGGTCGCTAAATTTATTCATCGTGATGGTTGTCCACCACCATTAAAAAATACCTTTCAAACTTTAATTATTATTGCTGTTCCTGCTTTACTTGTTGCTATGCAGCCAGATTTAGGTACTGCAATTTTAATTGTTATGTCAGGTATTTTTATCATATTTTTAGCTGGCATCAATTGGCGATTTATTTTTATTGCTATTATTTTAATTGCGATATTTTTACCGATAATGTGGTTTTTTCTTATGCATGATTATCAGCGACTTCGAGTATTAATGTTATTTAATCCTGAACTCGATCCTAGTGGTGCAGGTTATCATATTATTCAATCTAAAACCGCTATCGGCTCTGGCGGGATCTGGGGTAAAGGCTGGCTTGAAGGCACGCAATCTCAGTTAGAATTTTTACCGGAAAGACATACTGACTTTATTTTTTCCGTTATTGCTGAAGAGTTTGGTTTTATCGGCACGATAATACTATTAGTGTTATTTTTATGCTTAATTATCCGTGGATTAGTTATTGCGGCGCAAGCTCAAACCACATTTGGTCGTATACTCTCGGGTGGTTTAATTTTAGTGTTTTTTGTTTATGTCTTTATTAATATTGGTATGGTTAGTGGAATCTTACCGGTAGTTGGTGTACCATTACCGCTAATAAGTTATGGTGGCTCTTCCTTAGTCGTATTAATGGCAAGTTTTGGCATTATGATGTCTATTCACACTCATCGATACATGTTATCTAAAAATATTTAACGGAATTGAATTAAATGAAAAAGAAATTTAAATTATCTTTTGCTTTGTTAGCGCTTGCAATTTGTTCTTCGGCATCAGCTGAAATGGCTTTTCCTATTCCTGCTATTCCTCAATTAGATGCTGAATCTTATATTTTAATTGATGCTAAATCTGGTGAAATTTTAGCGCAATATAATGCTGAACAACAACGCGATCCAGCAAGTTTAACGAAAATGATGACCAGTTATGTAGTTGGCCAAGCATTACAATCAGGGCGTATCAAAAATGATGATATGGTTGTAGTGAGTAAAGATGCTTGGGCAACAGGAAATCCTATTTTAAAAGGCTCATCATTGATGTTTTTAGAAGTGGGTAAAACGGTTTCGGTTTCTGATTTAAATAAAGGAATAATCATCCAATCTGGTAATGATGCCTGTATCGCAATGGCTGAACATATTGCGGGTAGCCAAGGTGCTTTTGTTAATTTAATGAATGAATATGCAAAAAAAATAGGTTTAGAGCATACGCATTTTGAAACTGTACATGGCTTAGATGCACCCGGGCAATATACAACAGCAAAAGATATGGCATTTTTAGGAAAAGCATTAATCCATGATTTACCTTCCGAGTACGCTATTTATAAAGAAAAAGAGTTTACTTACACATTATCTAAACCACAATTAAACCGAAATGGTTTACTTTGGGATACCACTTTAAATGTTGATGGTATTAAAACTGGGCATACCAATGCTGCTGGTTATAATTTAGTTGCCTCAGCTGTTGATGGTAATACGCGTTTAATTTCTGCTGTATTAGGTGGACGCACGTTTAAAGGACGTGAAGAAGAGAGTAAAAAGTTATTAGTTTGGGGATTTCGTTTCTTCGAAACAGCTAATCCAGTCAAAGCAGGTACGCCATTAACAACAGAATCTATTTGGTATGGCGATCAAAATAAAATTCAGTTGGGTGCAATTGAAGGTGCTTATGTTACTGTGCCAAAAGGGCGTTCGGCTGATGTACAAGTACAATATATTATTGATGATTATATTTACGCACCTATTACTAAAGGGACCAGTGTAGGTAAAATTCAGTTTTTATTAGATGGCAAAATTATTAATGAACAACCATTAGTTGCATTACAAGATGTTGAAGAAACAGGATTCTTTGGATCGGTATGGGATTGGATTTGTTTAAAATTCAATCAAATATTTAACTAAGTATCTAACTAAATTTTATTAAACCATTTAATAAGTCAAAACTTATTGAATGGTTTTTTATAACATAAAACAATTTGTCAACTTATTCACAGCACAAAGGTAACGTTCTTACAGCGCTTATTACTTTGTTAGTCACGCGACAATATTTATTCTATCTTGCTTGATTTACGAGCATTGCCTGTTTATTACTTATCCCTTTTAAAAAGATAACTGTCTGGTATTATAAAATTATTTTACCAACAACGTTTTGAAAAGAAGAGCGTTACGATGTCAAACGGTATAAAAATCTACCAGATGTAACGCATTAAAACTTTTAAGATCAGCAACTATTGATGTTACATCTAGCTCATCTACTATAAGCTCTCGTTTTTCTAAAGTAATTTTGGCCGGTTTAGCCTAAATATTAACTATTTTATGCGTGGCTAAAGTCGGGATAAAAGTCATTTGTTACACGTAATTTTTAATCACTAAAATCGGCAAATAACGGTAATTTATCTTTAACGCATGAGGATACAAAAGCTTTTTAATATAACTTACTCTTAGTAATATCTCTTTTAACTCGTTATAACATCTTTTTATCGGTTGATATTGTATATTCTTAATACGATTAGAATAGAAGCATAATTAAAAAGTGAATGAAGACTAACGACATAAGCTAACAAGATGACAGTAAAGCTAATTTTTAACGTGTAAACACACAGTATTAATAAAGCTAGCGTTTATATTTGTGGATTAAAAAAATACTTAGTAAGTTCACGAAATTTATTCAAATTTTTATTTTTTGAGGTTACTTTCTTTTTAATGCATAACACTATTGTTGCTATTTTTATAGAAATAACGCTAGCAAACCTTATCTAAATATGGTATAAAACGCGCGCAACTCTTCACATTCATTTTTCAAAAAATCCTTGTGAGGTAAAGCAAAAATTTTAAAATTTAATTAACGTTATAACACACACATATCACTACTCTTTGCCGGGGTGCCTTTTACTTTAAGTCATAAGGTCGGATAAAGCGGATATGTGGAGGCATAACCCCAACGTCAAAATGAGGAAATCATGACTACAGTATCAATGCGCGATATGTTACAAGCGGGTGTACATTTTGGACACCAAACTCGTTATTGGAACCCAAAAATGAAACCATTTATTTTTGGTGCTCGTAATAAAGTTCACATCATCAATCTTGAAAAAACAGTTCCTTTATTCAACGAAGCGTTAGCTGAATTAAACAAGATTGCCGCTCGTAAAGGTAAAATTTTATTTGTTGGTACAAAGCGTGCAGCTAGCGAAGCGATTAAACAAGCAGCAGAAAGCTGTGGGCAATACTACGTAAATCACCGTTGGTTAGGTGGTATGTTGACTAACTGGAAAACAGTACGTCAATCAATCAAACGTTTAAAAGATTTAGAAACACAAGCTAGTGATGGTACATTTGACAAATTAACCAAAAAAGAAGCACTAATGCGTGCTCGCGAAATGGCTAAATTAGAAAATAGCTTGGGTGGAATTAAAAATATGGGTGGCTTACCCGATGTGATTTTTGTTATTGGTGCAGACCATGAACATATCGCAATCAAAGAAGCTAACAATTTAGGTATTCCAGTCATTGCTGTTGTTGATACAAACTCAGATCCAGATGGTATTGATTATATTGTTCCAGGTAATGATGACGCAATTCGTGCTATTCAATTATATGCAAATGCGGTTGCTGATGCAGTACGTTCTGGTCGTGAACAAAACCAATCTCCAGTATCTGAAGAAAGCTTTGTTGAAGAAGCGCCAGCAGCTGAGTAATAAACTCAAATATTTTCAGGGTCGATAATCAGTATCGACCCATTCTAATGAAAATCATCACAATGGTTAAATAGAGGATTAAAAAATGGCTGAAGTTACCGCTTCTATGGTAAAAGAACTGCGTGAAAGAACAGGCGCAGGCATGATGGAATGTAAAAAAGCATTAGTTGAAGCGAATGGTGATATTGATCTTGCTATCGACAATATGCGTAAATCAGGTCAAGCAAAAGCGGCTAAAAAAGCTGGCCGTGTTGCTGCTGAAGGTGTAATTATTTCTAAAATTTCTGCTGATAAAAAATCAGGTATTATTTTAGAAATCAACTGTGAAACAGACTTTGTTGCAAAAGATGCTGGTTTTATCGCATTCAGCGAAAAAGTAGCAACAGCTGCATTAAATGATCACATTACTGATCTTGCTGCTTTACAAGCTAAATTTGAAGAAGAGCGAACAGCGTTAGTTGCTAAAATCGGTGAAAACATTGGTATTCGTCGTGTTCAAGCAATCGCTGGTGATGTGGTTGGTAGTTACCAACATGGTGCTCGTATCGGTGTTTTAGTTGCAGCTAACAGTGGCTGTGATGAAGAATTAGTTAAACATATCGCTATGCACATCGCTGCAAGTAAACCTGAATATGTTAATCCAAGTGATGTTCCGGCTGATGTGGTTGAACATGAACGCAATATTCAAATCGATATTGCAATGCAATCAGGTAAACCACGTGAAATCGCTGAAAAAATGGTTGAAGGCCGTATGCGTAAATTCACGGGTGAAGTATCGCTTACTGGTCAACCATTTGTAATGGATCCAAGTAAAACTGTAGGTGATCTACTTGCTGAGAAAAAAGCGACAGTTGCGACATTTATCCGCTTTGAAGTGGGTGAAGGTATCGAAAAAGTCGAAGTTGATTTTGCAGCCGAAGTTGCTGCGATGTCGAAACAATCTTAATTGTTTTATAAAAACCGCCGTAAAGGCGGTTTTGTTTATCTACAAAATATTTTAAAATTATTACCCGCTAGCTAACCTAGTTTGTCAGGTAATTAAATAACGAAATAGTGAGACTTCATATGGTAACCCCTTTCTATAAACGTATTCTTCTAAAACTCAGTGGTGAAGCACTACAAGGCGATGAAGGTTTTGGTATTGATCCCACCGTTCTTGACCGTATGGCACAAGAAATAAAAGAACTAATCGAAATGAATGTTCAAGTGGCTGTTGTTATTGGGGGCGGTAACCTATTTCGTGGTGCAGGTCTTGCTAAAGCAGGTATGAATCGAGTAGTTGGCGATCACATGGGGATGCTAGCAACGGTAATGAATGGTCTTGCAATGCGTGATGCTCTGCATCGAATAGAAGTTAATGCGCGTTTAATGTCTGCTATACCTTTAAATGGTGTGTGTGATGATTATCGTTGGACTGAAGCAATTAGCTTACTTCGTCATGGTAAGGTGGTTATCCTTTCAGCAGGTACAGGTAATCCGTTTTTTACAACCGATTCTGCTGCTTGTTTACGTGGTATCGAAATTGAAGCAGATGTGGTTCTAAAAGCGACTAAAGTTGATGGTGTATATTCTGCTGATCCTGTTAAAGATCCAAATGCAACGCTTTATAAAACATTAAATTATGAAAAAGTATTAGATGATGAACTAAAAGTTATGGATCTTGCCGCATTTACATTAGCGCGTGATCACAATTTACCTATTTGTGTGTTTAATATGAATAAACCTGGTGCATTACGCCGTGTCATTTTAGGTGAACCAGAAGGAACATTAATTAATAATCAGGCAACAGTTAGCTGTTAGTCTTTGTTATTTTAAATAAGGTTTTTATTATGCTAAATGAGATTCAAAAAGAAGCGCAATCGCGCATGGAAAAAAGTATTGATGCGTTTCAAACTCATATTTCTAAAGTGAGAACAGGCCGTGCATCACCAAGCTTATTAGATGGTATTATGGTTGAATATTACGGCAGTCCAACACCACTACGTCAATTAGCGAACGTGGTTGCAGAAGATGCAAGAACCCTTGCTATTACAGTATTTGATAAATCATTAACACCAATAATTGAAAAAGCAATTTTAACTTCAGACTTAGGACTTAATCCCGCATCAGCAGGTACAGTAATTCGAGTGCCTCTGCCACCATTAACTGAAGAACGCCGTCGTGATTTAACAAAAATCGTGCGTAATGAAGCTGAACAAGGTCGCGTGTCTATTCGTAATATTCGTCGTGATGCCAATGATCAGATTAAAGCACTGTTAAAAGATAAAGAAATTTCAGAAGATGATGAACGTAAATCACAAGATTTGATTCAAAAAGCTACCGATGCGGCAATTAAAAAGTTAGATTCGGTACTCGCCGATAAAGAAAAAGAGTTAATGGAATTTTAATTTGTGAGTTTATAAGCCTAGTTATAACAACTAGGCTTTTTTTTATGTAAATAATTTGCTTCTTAAGATCGGTTTTTTCAATTAATGTTTCATAAAAATAGATAATTACTGTTTTATTATTTTATTTGTTGGATGCAGTGATAATTCCTATTCACCGTTAGCATCGCAAAAGCAGGTTAATGATTCCAATCCATTATAGGTAGTTCAGTATTATGCCTAATTAACCGTAAATTCGGAAAAAAGTTAATTTGAGTGCTAATCATGGTAAAAGTACTAATCCTAAATAGAAAAGAGTTTTAGGCATGATTTATCGTTATGCTTCGATCAAATGGATGAGCGACTGTAAACACGACTGGTTGATATTGATATTACCAAGCTTAAAAACGGTTAATTATAACTGAGGTTTTATTTAGTAATTATTGGTTTAAATTGTCTATATTGTGTGATTAGTTTTGTTTCTAATTATCATAATTTAAGTATATAATGTGATGAAAATAACATTATAGGGCTATATTTGTTATTTTTATAACATTTACTAACATTTATAAATGACTAACAATATTTACTAGACATCATTAACAATAATTAAAGGAAAGCTTATGGATTATGCAAAGTATATTGATCATACTCTACTTGCAATGAATGCCACAGAAGATCAAATACGTAAACTCTGTGATGAAGCAAAGCAGTACCATTTTTATTCCGTGTGTGTGAATTCTGGTTATGTACCTTTAGCCGCTAGCTTATTAAAAGGTAGCGACGTCAAAGTTTGCTCGGTTGTTGGTTTTCCTCTTGGTGCGATGTTAACTTCTGCAAAAGCATTTGAAACTGAAATGGCGGTTAAAGCGGGTGCGCAAGAAATCGATATGGTTATCAATGTTGGTTGGCTAAAAAGCAATGATTGGGATGCCGTTAAAAAAGATATCGATGCGGTCTTTAAAGCATGTAATTCAGTGCCATTGAAAGTAATTTTAGAAACTTGTTTATTAACTAAAGATGAAATCGTAAAAGTTTGTACAATTTGCAAGGAAATTGGTGTTGCTTTTGTTAAAACTTCTACAGGATTTAGTACATCAGGCGCAACGGCTGAAGATGTCAAATTGATGCGAGACACCGTTGGTGATAAAATGGGTGTTAAAGCATCAGGTGGTATTCGCGATCGGCAAACTGCTGAGAAAATGGTTCAAGCTGGTGCTACACGGTTAGGCGCTAGTGCAGGCATTGCAATTGTTTCAGGCAATTCTACCTCATCAAGCAACTATTAATTGATCCTTTCATAAGCTACTGCAAAGTAGCTTATTGCTATTTAATGGAATGGCAATGGAAACACAACCTCAAAAAAGAGTTAACGCACTTATTGAGTACCTAAAATCGACCGATAAAATTCATTTAAAAGAAGCGGCTCAAATGTTAGCTGTATCTGAAATGACGATTCGGCGTGATATTAACAATCAACCTTCACCTTTAACGGTATTAGGCGGTTATATTGTTAATCAGTCCCAAAATCAAATTACCCAATACTTTGTTAGCGATCAGCAAGATAAACAGGTAGAAGAAAAACGTTACATAGGTAAGCTTGTTAGTCAACTAGTTAACGAAAACGATACTCTTTTTTTTGATTGTGGTACTACCATCCCCTTTATTATCGATGCAATTCATGAGGATATATCCTTCACTGCAATTTGTTATTCGCTTAATGCCTTTTTAGCGTTACAACATAAACCGAAATGCAAAATTATTTTATGCGGTGGGCATTATCAGCTTAACAATGCCATCTTTACCAGTATTAGTCCACATAATCAATTAGATTTTATATGCCCTAATAAAGCTTTTATTTCGGCTGCAGGTATAGATCTTATACAAGGTGTTACTTGTTATGATTTTGATGAACTGAGTATGAAGCATCAAGCCTTAAATAAGTCTTGTCAGAATATTTTAATTGCTGATCATACCAAGTTTAATCAGGTTAAGCCGGCTTTTATTGCTGAACTTAATCAGTTCTATCAAGTGATTACGGATAAAGCGCCAAGCGCTCAGTACCTTACTTTTTTTAACGATAATAATATCGGTTTAATTTATTGATGATGAAAAATATTACAATTTTAGGTTCAACAGGATCAATTGGCTGTAGTACGTTGGCCGTTATTCGGCAAAATTGGTCACAATTTAAAGCTTATGCCTTAGTCGGCGGTAAAAATGTCAGCAAAATGACCGAACAGTGCCAAGAATTTAAACCTAAATACGTGGCTATGGCTGATGAGCAAGCTGCCATAGCGCTTAAGGCTAATTTGCTAAATCTGAATTTAGATATTGAGGTATCGAGTGGTGAACAAGCTATCTGTGACTTAGCTCAATTACCGGAAGTCGATTACGTTATGGCGGCTATTGTCGGCGCGGCTGGATTAAAACCGACCCTTGCTGCTATTAAAAAAGGTAAGCGTATATTACTGGCAAATAAAGAGTCATTAGTGACTTGTGGTCATTTATTTATGCAGGCGGTGAAGCAATATGGCGCACAGTTACTACCGGTCGATAGTGAGCATAATGCTATTTTTCAAAGTTTACCCTGTGCCGTTCAAGAACAATTAGGCTTTGCTCATTTAGCCGATTATGGCATAACTAAAATAGTACTAACCGGCTCGGGTGGTCCATTTCGAGATTTACCTTTAAACTCGCTCATTTCAGTTACACCCGAGCAGGCGGTTGCGCATCCTAATTGGTCAATGGGAAAAAAGATTTCAGTTGATTCAGCAACGATGATGAATAAAGGCTTAGAGTATATTGAAGCCAGATGGCTATTTAATGCCAGTTTCGATGAAATGGAAATTATTATTCATCCTCAATCGATTATTCACTCTATGGTACGTTACCAAGATGGTAGTGTCATCGCTGAACTAGGTGTACCGGATATGTGTACACCTATTGCCTATGCTATGTCATATCCACAGCGTATTTTGTCAACTGTACCACCCTTAGATTTTACAAAAGTTTCGGCATTGACGTTTACTGCCCCCGATTTTAATCGCTATCCTTGCTTAAAATTAGCGATAGATGCTTTTAATCAAGGGCAAGCGGCAACGACGGCTTTAAATGCCGCCAATGAAATCGCTGTCGTGGCTTTTTTACAACGCAAAATCGGTTTTATGGATATTGCAAATCAAGTTGCGGCAACCTTAGATAAACTCAATTTACCCGAACCCAAGACTATCGAGGATGTGTTAGTAATTGATAAGTGGGCTCGACAACAGTGTAGTAAGCTATAACTTAAGTGTTATAGCTGTGTTTTATAGACGCGGCAAGGTGTGCCCATCGCAATGACATTACTTGGTATATCACGATCAACTATGCTACCAGCTGCAATAACGGTGTTATCGCCAATGGTCACATTAGGTAATACAATCACATTGCCGCCGATCCAAACGTTATTGCCGATTGTAATTGGTTTTGCAAATTCAAGTCCGCTATTGCGAATTTGACTATCTAATGGGTGTCCTGAGGTATAAAATCCACAATTGGGTGCAACTAATACATTATCGCCAAAAGTAATTTTAGCCGCATCTAACATAATGCAATTGAAATTAGCAAAAAAATTTTCGCCAATTTCAATATTGTAGCCATAATCACATTGAAAACCAGGCATGATCGTAAACTGTTGCCCAGTTTTGCCTAATAGGATTTGGAATAACTGTTGTCGTTGCTGTTTGGCTAGTGGCGATAATTGGTTTATTTGAAAACAAATATCTTGTGCATAAAGCCTTTCGTTAGCCAGTAAATCGATCTCTGGGTTATAGAGCATACCTGCTAGCATTTTCTCTTTTTCGCTCATGTTGCTACGCCATTTGTTTTGCTGTTAATGCAGGGTTATCACTAATAAATGATTGTAAAAAAGCGCTATCAGGAAGTGCAGTTAACGCCCCTTTTTGAGTTGTTGCTAACGCGCCGCAAGCACTGGCAATAGTCATCATGCTTTCTAACATAAGTTTATCGTCTGGCATTCCGGACGTTGCAATACTACTGAGTAATCCTGCAACAAAAGCATCGCCTGCACCGGTTGTATCAATACTGTTAACATGATAGGAATCGAACGAAAATGTTTTACCATGCCATAAAACTACACTGCCATCTTTACCTTTTGTAACTAATTTGAGTGTTGCATCATAATGTTGTTGTAACTTATTTAAAGCGGCACTCCAATCGTTAGATTCGGTTAACCAAAATAGCTCTTCATCGGAAAGTTTTAGTATGTCGGCATCATGACAAAATTGCGTAATAATTGTGCGCATTTCATTTTTATCATGCCACATTTGTTCGCGTAAATTGACATCAAAGCTGATTAAACCCTTTTTACCATTCAACCTTTCAATCGCTGTTTTTAATGTTTGACGGCAAGTCTGCCCAACTAAAGCTAGCGAGCAAAAATGCAAAATATCTTGGTTAAAATCAGGAATCGCCTGCTGAGATAGAAACTGATCGGCAGACGGCGACACTAAAAAAGTAAAACTCCTTTCGCCATTATTACCCAGATCAACCACCACCGTACTGGTTCTATGGTTATCATCTTTTTCTAAACTTTGGCAATCAACGTGGTATTGATTAAATGTTTTTTCCATAAAGTGACCAAAAGGATCATTACCAACACGACCTATAAATGCGGAAGGAAGTCCCAATTTCGCTACACCAATAGCGACATTTGCAGGTGCTCCTCCTGCACAGGCTTTGTAATTCATATCACCAAATGGTAAAAGATCGATAACAGCATCGCCAAGCGACCAGACTTTAGTTTTATTCATTTTGTTACTCAATTTAAAGTTAATAGGTTTAAGTGTTGTGACTTTATGGCTGGTTTATTTAAACAGTTAAGTCAGCTTAAACGAAGTTTTATAATTAGTCATTAACAATAGACTAAAGCATTTACAAAAAAATTCATTGTTAACGTTAAAAATGTGTGATTATTATCACATATTTTGCCTGTTAATTGATCAAAAGTTAACGTTAACAATTAAGTTAGGGTAATATAGCTTGATAAGAAAGGTGGCTATATTAAAGTCATCATATTGATGAAAATTATATTTAATGCGGAATGTATAAAGGGGAGTTTATGTCTACTGCAATCGATCAAGCAAATCAAGCTGTTAAACAGTTAGAAAAGGTAATGAATAAACAGTACTATCCATGTTTTCATCTGGCACCACAGTCTGGATGGATGAACGATCCTAATGGTCTTATCTATTTTAAAGGTCAGTACCATGCTTTTTATCAGCATCATCCTTTTGATGAAAACTGGGGACCGATGCATTGGGGGCATGTGGTGAGTGATGATTTAGTCACATGGAAAAGATTACCTATTGCGCTAGCACCGGGTGATGCGTTTGACAAAAGCGGTTGTTTTTCTGGATCGGCAATAGATAAAAATGGTGAGCTTTGTTTAGTTTATACCGGTCATATTTGGTTACAAGGTCAAGGGAATGATGAACACATTTGTCAAACTCAATGCCTTGCTACAAGTAAAGATGGTATTCATTTTGAAAAACATGGCACTATTTTAACTCCAGAAGATGGCATTATGCATTTTCGTGATCCCAAAGTTTGGCAACAAGCAGGTCAATGGTGGATGGTGGTAGGGCAAAGGGATAACAATGATGTTGGACAAATATTATTGTATCGCTCTCACGATTTTAAAAAGTGGCAATTTGATCACGTGGTGGTTAGTCATATCGATCCTAATGTCTATATGCTTGAATGCCCTGATTTTTTCCCGCTTGGTGATAAATGGATCTTGATGTTTTCACCGCAAGGTATGAAAGCAAAAGGTTATCAATACCGTAACCGATTCCAATCAGGCTATATTGTCGGTGATTGGCAACCTGGGAAAACGTTTTCGATAGTTAAACCATTTCAAGAAATGGATTTTGGTCATGATTTTTATGCACCACAATCGTTTGTTGCAAAAGATGGTCGGCGCATTATTTTTGCTTGGATGGATATGTGGGAATCAATGATGCCAAGTAAACAAGATAAATGGATGGGCGCCTTTACGCTTCCGCGCGAATTAGTTTTAGATCGCAATAATAATGTCCGTAACCGTCCAATTAAAGAGCTTGAAGCATTACGAGAAAAGCCTAAAAACCTGAGTGAAATAACACTCAATAATGAATTGAAAAATACCGATATTGAATCAATTAGTTGCGAGATTAATGTCGATATTGATTTAACCCAAAGTAATGCTGAACGTTTCGGTTTACAGCTAGCGGCAACGCCAGATGGTAAGCAAGCCACACTATTGTATGTGGATCTGCAATCGAATCGTATTGTACTTGATCGTAGTCTTTCAGGATTAGCATTAAAGGGATATCGCAGTGTTCGGTTACCTAAAACTAAAAAGTTAAATTTGCATATTTATGTTGATGCTTCATCTGTTGAGGTTTTTGTTAATGGTGATTTATATAGTCTATCGAGTCGTATTTATCCAAAATTACCGGCTAAACGAATCGTTAACTTATTTGCTGAAAATGGCCAAGCAAAAATTATAAAATTAGATAGTTGGCAGTTAAAATCAATTTATGAATAATTGCTAATCATCCCACTACTTTAGTGTAGTGGGATAACAGTTTTTGTTTATAATGAATCTCGTTGCAAAAATGGCGCAGGTACATAGATTACGTTTTTGTTAGTTTGGTTGTTTATGATGTGTAATGCGGCTTGTTCGCCTATCTGATAATGAGGTAATTGTACGGTGGTTAGCGGTGGATAAAAAAGTTCTCCTGTGCCGACCATATTATCATAACCTACAACTGCGATATCTGTTGGAATATGAAAACCTTGACTTAACAAAAATTGATAAGCAACAAATGCAATACGGTCATTGCCACAAATTAACACATCAAAGTCTGGTTTTTTGTTACAGTGCTGTTTTAATATATCAACTGTCATCATATATTCTTGGGTAAGGTTATTTTCTACCGTTGTGGTGTGGTAACTGATAATGTCATTTAAATTACGACCTGCGTCTAACCATGCTTGCTCGGCACCTTTACGGCGAGTTTTACCAGCTAAGCTGGTATTTGACAAATAAATACATAATGGTTTTTTATAGCCTTTTTTAATCACTTGTTGCATGGCGTAGTATTGACCTGTGTAATCATCCGGAATATAACACGCTAGATCTTCACTATCACAGATGCAATTGGCTAATACCACGTTTTTCCCGAGTAACTTTGTCGGAAGTTCAATTTTTCTTAGTCCCATAGTGGTATAAATAATGCCATTAGGTCGATAAGATAGCAGAGTATTAATGGCATGATTAGCTTGTTTATCATCAAATAGATTAACAATAAAAGTATTCCAACCGTGTTGTTGTGCTGTTTTTTCGATCGCTTGTAATAATTCTACAGAAAAAGGGGTCATTGCTGTTTCTAATGCTAAAACACCTATTGCACGAGGGCCAGAGTTATCGCCACGAATTTTACGTGCTGACAAGTCCGGCACATAGTCAAGTTGCTCAATTGCTTTTTGAACCCGATTATAAGTCTGTTTATTTAATTTTTCAGGATTATTAATTGCGCGTGATACCGTCATCAACGAAACCGACGCCAACTTTGCAACATCCTTAAGTGAAGCCATAATTAAATCCTTTTGTTTAGCATTAAAAAAATCTTTTTCTAATAATTATTTCAAATGATGATACCACAAATAAAAATGATAAAAAGTGTGAGGGAGTTATCATTTATGATAACCGGTTGTATCTATTTTCTGTCAATTGTGACAATAATGTTAACATTAACATGTTAACGTTAAACTTCACAATATAAGAGTAATAAATATGAATATAATAGCAAATAGAAATTATTGGTTTTCATCTGGTTATCTTATTACCTTTTATGCAGCTTGGTCTCTTTGGTGGTCTTTTTATGCAATATGGTTAAAAAGTAAAATTGGCTTATCGGGTGAGCAACTTGGAACGGTTTATGCGGCAAACTCGGCTGCTGCCATGTTTTTTATGATATTTTACGGCATCATTCAAGATAAATTACAAATCGGCAAAGCTGTTATTACCTTTCAAAGTATCGTGATGATATTAATTGGTCCGTTTTTAATTTATGTTTATGAGCCGTTATTAAAAAGTGATTTTATTATCGGTGTCTGTATTGGTGCACCAGTGTTGAGTGCCGGATTTATTTCTGGATGTGCTTTAATTGATTCGTTTATTGAGCGCATTAGCCGCTTATTTGGTTTTGAGTTTGGTCCAGCTCGCTTTTGGGGATCGTTTGGTTATGCTGCCGCGACGTTTGTTGCTGGTATTTTATTTGGTATCGATCCTCATATTAATTTTTGGATGGCATCTGCTGTTGCTGTTATCTTTTTTATTATTAATTTGACCTTTACGCCAAAACGTTATCCAGTGGATGCAAACAAGGATAGGGTTATTGAAAAAACCTCAACCATTCCAACATTAAGTGAAATTTTCTCATTATTTGGTATGAAAAAATTTTGGCTATTTGTATTTTTTATTATTGGGACAAATAGTTTTTATACCATTTATGATCAACAACTGTTTCCAAATTTTTACACAAGTTTTTTTGAAAAAAATGAAGATGGTTACCGCGTTTATGGTTATTTAAACTCTTTTCAAGTTTTTTTAGAGGCGGCCTGTATGATCTTAGCACCCTATTTTATTAATAAAGTGGGTGCTAAAAAGTCACTATTAATTGCTGCACTCGTGATGATTTGCCGAATTGCTTTATCTGCATCACTACATAATGTTTATCTGATATCATTAATAAAACTATTTCATGCCATTGAAACGCCGCTGTTTATTTTGGCGGTATTTAAATATGTTGTAGCTAATTTTGATGCTAGATTATCATCAACCCTCTATTTAGTTGGCTTTAATATTTCATCTAATATTGGTGTGATTGCACTGTCATGGGTGGTGGGTAAATTATTTGATAATACTGGCTATTCAACAACGTTTTATGTGCTTGCTAGTATTGTGCTATTTATTTTAATTGTTGCTATATTTACCTTAACCAATGATCGAAAAAATAGACTTCAATCACAATAGTTATTGTTATCCACTTTATAAAATGGAAACGGAAGTTTCCATTTTGCTATTTAGTTTATGATCAATAAATACAAAGCTTGCTTCTATGATGAGTTTGCGAAACAATAGATAATCACTATGATTAATGTCTATAGGTTGTTGTTGTGAATATTACCAAAACAGTAGTTACGCCTGATATGCTATGGCAAACAATCAGGCAAGAAGCATCAAAATTAGTAGAAAGTGAACCGATGCTAGCCAGTTATTTCCATGCCACTTTGCTTAATCACGAAAATTTAGGTAATGCATTAAGCTATATTTTAGCCAATAAACTTGCTACCCAAGTCATGCCAGCAATTGAAATTCGTGAAATTGCACGGCAGGCTTATAAGGCTGATCCGCATCTTATTCAATCCGCTATTACTGATATTATTGCGGTTTATGTGCGTGATCCCGCCACTAATTATTATTCAACTCCTTTACTTTATTATAAAGGCTTTTTATCGTTGCAAGCTTATCGTATTGGACATTGGCTTTGGCAACAAAATCGTCAATCACTCGCCACATTTTTACAAAGTCAGATTGCTATTGTGTTTGGCGTTGATATTCATCCAGCTGCAAAAATTGGCTGTGGTGTGATGTTCGATCATGCGACAGGTATTGTCATTGGTGAAACTGTCGTCATAGACAATGATGTATCGATTTTACAATCGGTAACACTGGGTGGTACAGGTAAAGAGAATGGGGATCGTCATCCAAAAATTCGAGAAGGCGTCATGATTGGTGCTCATTCAACGATTTTAGGTAATATCGAAATTGGTAAAGGGGCAAAAATTGGTGCCGGTTCAGTCGTATTAGAGCCAGTGCCAGCCCATACAACTGTTGCTGGAGTACCAGCAAAAGTGGTCGGCTGCCCTGATTGTGATAAACCAGCTTTGAATATGGATCAAGAAATTTGATTGCGTGAAAAGATTTCCGTCGACAATAGTCGACGGTAGGTCAAAACCAAAATTTAGTGGTTAGAATTAACATTCACATCCATAGTTGGATATGGAATATTAATACCATTTTCAGTTAGTAGATTTTTAATATTTTCCAGTAATTCTGCTTTCACTGACGGGTAATTTTCGTTTGATGTCCAAACCAAAACATTAAAGTTCATTGATGATGCATCTAACAGATCTAAACGAATAATTGATTCTTTATTTGTCAAAATATTGTTGGTTTGGTTTACTGCTTGTCTTAGCACTTGGTAAACATTTTGAATATTTGAATCATAACCCACATTAATAACCAAATCTAAACGTCTTTCTGGTAAACGGGTAAAGTTGATTATATTGGCACTAACTACCTGACTATTAGGAATAACAACAAGTTCGTTAGTTGGTGTAACAATCGTTGTTGAAAAAATCTGTATAGAGTCAATGACGCCTCTTTGACTGTTGATAACAACGGTTTCACCCACTTTAAACGGACGAAATATTATTAATATGACGCCAGCGGCAAAGTTAGACAGTGAACCTTGCAGTGCCAAACCAACAGCTAAACCTGCAGCACCGATAACTGCGACAATTGAGGCTGTTTGTACGCCTAACTGTCCTAAAACTGCAACCAGTGTCACGACCATAACGGCATAATAAGATAATGCGCTGACAAATTTCACCACTGTTGGATCAACATGGCGGCTGCTTAAAATGCGTTTTAATTGACGACTGATAAACTTAGAAATTGCTCGACCAATTATAAAAATAATAATGGCAAAACAAAAATGCGCTATATAGCTAAGCACAATGCCATCATATTTATCAATAAATGCGGTAGTTTGAGTTAAAATATTTTCAAAATTCATCACATAATCCTATTTGAGAGCGATAAAAAGTTAGTTTAAAAAGTCATACATACATAGCATTTAAACTAACTGTTTTGCTAGTAACGCCCAACGTGTATCAAAATTGGTGGTAGGAAGATATTTAAAGCCTGAACGAGAATAACGTGACATCATCCCTTCACAAAATGCTAATAATTGACTAGATAAAATACGTTCATCAGTAGTAAATGCAACCCCTTCGCGAATTTTTCGTTCTCGCAAAACTTGTTTTATTTGAGTTTCTATTCGTTCAAATAATTGACTGATTCGCTCTTGTAATTGTTCTTGTTCAAACATTAACGCATGCCCAGTCATAATCCTAGTTAATCCAGGGTTTTTTTCTGAAAAACCTAATATCAGCGCTAAAATAAGCTGTAAGCGGGTGAATGTTTTAGGCTCATCTTGCATAATGGTATTGATGCGTGAAAGTAATATATCTTCAATATAAACAATCAAGCTTTCAAACATTTTGGTTTTGCTTGGAAAATGTCGGTAAAGTGCTGCTTCTGAAACACCGACAGTGGCGGCTAATTTCGCCGTGGTAATGCGTTGCGTCCCTTCATTGGACTCAAGCATAGTTGCCAATGCTTGCAAGATGTCTTCTTTACGATTCTTATTTTTGCTGGTCACAATCATTTTTTACCCGAATGCCCAAATCCACCTTCCCCTCGTGCTGAGAGTGTAAATTCATCAACAATATTAAATTCGGCTTGTACCACAGGTACGATAATCAATTGTGCAATTCGATCACCGGCTTCAATTATAAAAGGGGTTTGGCTGCGGTTCCATACCGGAACAAAAAGCTGTCCTTGATAATCAGAATCAATTAAACCGACTAAATTACCGAGTACAATCCCATTTTTAGATCCTAAACCTGAACGAGGTAAGACCAATGCCGCTAGATTTGGATCGGCAATATGCATGGATAAACCGGTAGGCGTTAAGATGGTTTCACCGGGTTTAATTTCGGTTGTTTTATCAAACATGGCTCGTAAATCAATACCAGCTGATCCTTCAGTTGCATAAGTGGGGAGTGGAAACTCATTACCTAAACGTTTATCTAATATTTTAATATCAATTTTTCTTTTCATTATCACTCGCTTTGTATCGTGTTATCACAGCTTCAAGTAATTGTTTTGCTAATTGTTGTTTACTACTTAATGGTAACCTTTGTTCGCCATTTTGCCAATAAAGGGTTAATGCATTTTGATCGGAATTAAAACCAATTTTTTTATCTGAAACATCATTAGCACAGATTAAATCTAAATTTTTGGTGATTAATTTTTTTAAGGCATATTTTTCAACATTATTGGTTTCTGCGGCAAAACCAACAACAAAAGGCCTTGAATTTTTTAATGCGGCAACACTTGCAACAATGTCTGGATTTTTGGCTAATTTAATCACAAGTTCATTATCGTCCGTTTTTTTTATTTTTTGAGTGGCAATTGTTGCCGCACGGAAATCAGCAACTGCTGCACAAGCAATAAAAATAGACGATTTTTGCGCTGCAGTTAATGCTTGATTATACATTTCATTTGCACTTTTAACATCGATTCGTGTGACATGCTTTGGCGTATCTAAATTAACTGGGCCGCTAATAAGTGTAACATTTGCGCCCATTTCTGCCGCAGCTTTAGCAATAGCAAAGCCCATTTTTCCTGAACTGTAGTTACTGATATAACGGACAGGATCGATTTCTTCAACCGTTGGCCCAGCAGTAATAGTAATTGATATCCCATCTAATAATGATGAGTGGGTAAAATAGCTATTGAGATTTTCGACAATCACGTGTGGTTCAAGCATTCGACCTGGGCCGATATCACCACAAGCTTGGAACCCTTCATCAGGACCAAGAATTAAGGTGTTTCTATCATTCAATACCGATAAATTATGCTGTGTGGCTATAGCTTTATACATTTGTTGGTTCATAGCTGGTGCTATAGCAATTTGAGCCGGCGTGGCTAAACACACTGTTGATAATAAATCATCAGCAATGCCATTGGCGATTTTGGCAATAATATTGGCTGTTGCCGGTGCAATTAATACAATATCTGCCCATTTTGCCAGTTCGATATGGCTCATTGAAAGCTCAGCCGACGGGTCAAACAGATCGCTGGAAACAGGATTAGCACTCACAGCTTGTAGTGTCATTGGTGTGACAAAATGACTTGCTGATTCAGTAAGAATGACTCGAACTTCAGCTCCCGCTTTTTTTAAAAGGCGAACAAGATCAGGGCATTTATAAGCTGCAATACCACCTGTAATCCCTAATAAAATATGTTTACCAGATAGATTCATGCTCAAGCTTTCCCCATAATTCAGTCTAAATCGCTATATTACCACAATTCAGTTAGATAATAAGTAACTCTTTCGCATTGGCTAACGTTGCATCAGTGATTTTATCACCGCCTAATAATCGAGCGAGTTCATTTACACGGCCATTATTATCTAATTTTTGCATGTCGGTTGAAGTCTGTTTTCCCTTTGTTTGCTTACTAACAAAATAGTGTTGATTAGCCTGTCCGGCGACTTGTGGTAAATGTGTAACAGTTATCACTTGTGTTGACTCGCCAAGTTGCCTTAATAATTGACCCACTTTAGCCGCAGTCGGTCCACTAATCCCAACGTCAATTTCATCAAATATTAGTGCAGGTGTTTCCATTTTTTGTGCAGTTAAAACCTGAATAGCAAGTGCGATACGTGATAACTCCCCGCCTGATGCTACTTTAGCTAAAGGTTGTGCTTGTTGCCCTGCATTTGTCGTCACTAAAAAAGTGACTAAGTCCGCACCATCTTCAGTTAAACGATTTTCGTCATAAGCAATTTCAATGCTTAATTGTCCATTTGGCATAGATAACTCATGCATCAATGCTGTTACTTTTTTAGCTAGGGTTTTACTTACTGTTAATCGTTTTTGATGTAACTTTTCTGCAAGTTCAATGGCGATTTGATGATACTTTTTAATATCCGCTTTTAGTTGTTCACTTTGTTCATCTTGTTGGTTAATTTGTTTGAATTCGGCCAATAACTGTTGGTGTAATTCTGGTAGTGCTTCAGGCGCCACATGATGTTTGCGAGCCAACGCTATTTGTTTTGATAGGCGTTGTTCGAGTTGCATAACCCGAGCTGGATCAAGATCTAGATTTTCACTGTAATGACGCAGTTCATAGCTTGCTTCTTTAATCTGAATGGAAGCCTCTTCTAACATGGTATAAATATTATTTAGCGTCGGATCGAGTTCAGTTAACTGCTGAACGCTATTTTTGACACTACTGAGCAGATTGCTCACATTGTAATCATCAGCTTCGTCTAATAGCATAACTGATTGTTGACTTAGATTTATCAGTTGCTCGCTATTAGATAATCGTTTGTATTCTTCGTCTATTTGTTGGTATTCACCTTCAATTGGCGAAAACTCATTTAACTCTTTAAGTTGATATTGTAACAGTTGCATATGAGCATCACGTTCTTGCCGTGATGTTTCATATTGTTGATAAGCTTGTCGAGCGACTTTCCATTGTTTGTGAGCTTGTTGCATTTGTGCAAGTAATATTGGCTCGTTCATATAATGATTTAATAGAAGCTGTTGATAGTCACTACGTAGCAAACGTTGATGTTCATGCTGTCCATGAATTTGAATTAACATTTGCCCTAAATCTTTTAATTGTGAAATAGGAACAGTTCGTCCGTTTATAAATGCTTTAGAACGGCCATCTTGGTTAATTACTCTTCGTAATATACATTCATTACCTTCATCAAGTTGATTTTCAGTAAGCCAATTAAAGGCGGCTGGTGTATCATCAAGTACAAAACAAGCTGAAATATCAACACGCTCTGCACCATAGCGAATAGATGAAGCGTCAGAACGATTACCTAAACACAACCCTAAAGCATCAATAGCAATAGATTTACCGGCACCTGTTTCACCCGTTATTGCTGTCATACCTAAGGTAAAGTCGACCAGTAGCTGATCAACAATAGCAAAATTATTAATAGTTAATTGCGTTATCATAATAATGAATACATAAGACTAGTTATAATGTAGGCAGTATAACAGTAAAAACACTGTAAATAAATACAGTTTTTTGGTGAAATAAAGACGTGTAATTAATTAGTTAATCAATAATGTGTGCTAAGCTTTATTTTAATTGCTTTTGGGCTGTTTATGTTATTAATAATGCAATTTGGTAAAAAGTAAATGATTATTAATTAGTGGGATAAAATGATAAAAAGCCATGAATAGTTGTCTATTTATGGCTTTAAAGTGATCTATTTAAAATAGTGAACTCATAACTTCATAAATTAACTGTAGGTTGAGTAGAACCAGTGCAATAGCCGCTAACCATCCTAATATGATAGTTAATTTGCAATTAACAAATTCGCCCATGATTTTTTTGTTGGAAGTAACTAACAATAAAGGAACCATTGATATCGGTAAGGCGATACTGAGAAATACTTGAGTATAGATTAATAAATTTTCAACAATGCTCTCTTTTTCACCCCATATATAGATGCATAAAATAACAGGGGCGACCGCTAAACCTCGGCTTATCATTCTACGAGCCCAAAGAGGAATAGATAGATTAATAAAACCCTCCATTACTATTTGTCCGGTAAGTGTGCCTGTTATTGTGGCGTTTTGACCTGATGCAAGTAAAGCAACAGCAAATAATGTTGCCATTATTGAACTGGCGACAGGTCCAACCATTTGCGGATTTTTTAAAGCGTCATAAAGCTGAGTAAAGCGACCAAGATTGTCAGGATCATTACCATAAAAAAGCGAAGCGCCAAGAATTAATAACAGACAATTGATAATAAATGAAAAAGATAATTGTATGTTAGAGTCAATAGTTGCATATTTGATAGCATTTTTTAGGCTAGATGTTTTTGTTCTATTATATTTTCGGGTTTGGACAATAGATGAATGTAGATATAAATTATGTGGCATGACCGTTGCGCCAACAATACCTAGTGCAATTACTAATGCTGAGTCATGGCCTTTAATGGATTGAGTAAAAATATCTATTTTAGGAATAAACCCATTAATTATGTCACTAAATTGAGGCGAGGCCCGTAAAACTTCGTAAGAAAAAATAATAAATATAGTGGCAATTAAGCAAAATACGATAGCTTCTATTTTTCTAAATCCAAACCGTATTAATATTAATAAAATGACAACATCGAAGACTGTTAATAACACACCGATCAATAGCGGGATATCAAATAAAAGGTTTAATGCGACAGCGCTACCAATCACTTCTGCTATTTCTGTAGCGATAATCGCCAATTCAGTTGATATCCATAAACAAAAAGAAAATTTTTTGCCTACCATCGATTTTGTTGCTTGAGCAAGATCCATACCAGTGACTATGCCTATTTTGACGCACATCGCTTGCAAAAGCATAGCAATTAAACTCGATATTAATATAACTGACAGTAACAGATAACTATAAAGGGCGCCTCCTTGTATAGAGGTGATCCAGTTACCCGGATCCATATAACCGACAGCAACTAATGCGCCGGGTCCTGAAAAAGCCCAGAGTTTTCGAAAAAAACCAGACTGAGGATCCGGAATTTGGACTGTATTATTGATTTCTTCAAGGCTTATTGTCGACGTTTTTAACATAACTAAGATCTCTACAGTAAAGTGTATGTTTTTATTATATTGATAATGAGAATCATTATCAAATAAAAATAACCTTTCATTCCATTAAGCCAGTTACCTATAGTATATAAATACTCGATTTAGCTCACAATGCATATTTTTATATTCGAATAATTTTTATTAATAACTAATATAATCCCTTTAATATATTTTTTAAATGCTTATCACTCTTATTGTAAGATTGATTTATATTTTATTAATTATCAAATAGTTGCATTAAATTTTAGTGGGTTAATTTTATGCAGATTTATAAGATTTCTCTCTTTTGTTGAAGAATGTTTGCCAACTAACTAAATTTTATTTTTTCGTGGATTAATGTGTAATATAATTTAAAAACATATTAACAATAATATTAGGAATTAATCTAAATGTTTGGAAATAAAACAAATCGGCAAATTATTATTTGGACCACACTTATTGGTGGGTTTATTAGTGCATTAGTAAAATGGGGCTCTGAAGTCAATATGCCGCCTCGCGTTCCTGGCGAAATTTCACCACCAGCAGCACATATTGATGCATGGCTTGGCTGGCTAGGTATTAACTCTCACTCTCTCGATTATGTCTATCAAACTGCAATAGTATCTGGAGCGGTGACACTTTATCATTGGTTATTTAGTTTTGCGTTTGCCTTTGTGTATGTTTTTATCGCTTATTTTTGGAATAATATTCGTTTATGGTATGGTGCGTTTTACGGCATTATTATTACCGTTGCCATGCATGGATTTTTAATTCCATTACTCGGTTTTCGTCATCCTGCTTATGATCCAGAAGGAACGGTGGGTTGGTTATGGAATTTAAATGGTTATGAACTTTGGAGTGAAATTTTAGGTCACATCTATTGGGGCGTATCAATTGAAATTTGTATGATTGCCGTACTTGCTCATTTTTCAAGACCAATTCGTGGTGAATGGCGTAAGTAATTAGATAAAGTAATTAAAAACCAATCCCGCTATTGTGCTAAATAGCGGGATTTTTTTTGCTAAAATTAAATTTGTTATAGTTAAAAACTATATTAACCAATAAAAAAGTAGAATTATTCAATAACAATTTTTTTTGTTATCTTTTTAACCACTAAAGAAATGTGATTAAGATGAAAAGGAAACAAAAAATGAATACTGCTGTTATTGGTTATCCTCGCGTTGGTAAACTTCGTGAACTTAAGTTTGCAACTGAAGCTTATTTTAAAGGTAATAAAACCCAAGCTGAATTATTAAACGAAGCAAAAGCGCTTCGTGCAGAGCACTTAAAACAACAACGTGCACAAAACATTGCTTATATATCATCTAATGACTTTTCATTTTATGATGCGGTTTTAGATACCGCTTGTTTACTTAATGTGATTCCAAAACGTTATCAAGATTTAGGTTTGCCTGAGCTTGATCGCTATTTTGCGATGGCGCGTGGCTATCAAGGTGACAAAGGCGATGTGCGAGCTTTAGCAATGAAAAAATGGTTCAATACCAATTATCATTATTTAGTGCCTGAAATTGAAGATTCAGTGCAAATTAAATTAGCTGGCAACAAACCATTTGATGAGTATCAAGAAGCAAAAGCGCTCGGTATTCAAACTAAACCCGTTGTAGTTGGTCCATTAACCTTTTTTAAATTGGCCCAATATTTAGGTAATAAAAAAATCACTGACTTTAAAGCTGATATTATTAAAGCTTATCAAGATATTATTCAAAAATTTACGGCATTAGGTGCAGAGTGGATTCAAATTGATGAGCCAATTTTAGTCACTGATCTTAATCACGATGATATCGCTTTATTTACTGAGCTTTATCAAGCAATCTTATCTGTCAAAGGTGCGACTAAAGTGGTTCTACAAACCTATTTTGGTGACGTACGTGATTGTTATAAAGAGTTAGTTGCTCTGCCATTCGATGGTATTGGTCTTGATTTTGTTGAAGGAAAACAATCACTAGCATTACTTGAAGCTAATGGTTTTCCAGCGAATAAAGTGTTATTTGCAGGTGTTGTTAATGGTAAAAACATCTGGAAAAATAATTATCAAAAAACGTTAGCTTTACTTGGTAAGATTAAACAAAAAGCGGCTAACATCGTTATTAATACTTCATGCTCATTATTACATGTACCTTATACGTTGCAGAATGAAACCAAACTAACCATTCAACAACGTGCTTACTTTGCTTTTGCTCAAGAAAAACTGCAAGAACTTGCAGAGTTAGGCCAATTATTTAAAGAAGCTAATCCTGAAAATAGTGCAGCTTATAAAGCAAATCAAACATTATTTACCCGTGAACGTGAAGGGGCAAATCATTCTGTACGTGAAAAAGTGGCTGCGTTAAAAGCGTCTGATTTTACCCGTTTACCGGAATTTTCAGTACGTGAGGCAGCACAAAAGAAAGCCTTTAATTTACCACTATTGCCAACTACGACTATTGGTTCTTTTCCACAAACACCCGATGTGCGCGTAAATCGTGCAAAATTCAAAAAAGGTGAAATTTGTTTGAATGAATATACTGAGTTTAATAAGCAAAAAATTGCAGAATGTATCAAGCTTCAAGAAAAAATTGGTATTGATGTATTAGTTCACGGTGAATTTGAACGTAATGATATGGTGGAGTATTTTGGTGAAAGCTTAAATGGCTTTGTCTTTACCGAAAAAGCATGGGTTCAATCTTATGGTACTCGTTGTGTTAAGCCACCAATTGTTTGGGGTGATATTTCACGTTCTAAACCGATTACGGTTGAATATTCAAAATATGCGCAAAGTCTTACTGATAAACCTGTTAAGGGTATGTTGACAGGACCTGTGACAATTCTTAACTGGTCATTCCCACGTGAAGATATTTCACAAAAAGAATCAGTATTCCAAATTGCGTTAGCCATAGGTGATGAAGTATTAGATCTTGAAGCTGCTGGTATTAAAATCATTCAAATTGATGAGGCCGCACTTAAAGAAAAATTACCATTACGTAAAGCGGATTGGAACAGTGAATACCTTGATTGGGCAATTCCATCATTTAGATTAGTACACAGCAAAGTGCAAGCCGATACACAAATTCATACCCATATGTGTTATAGCGAATTTGCAGATATTATTAAAGATATTGATGCAATGGATGCCGATGTGATTTCGTTTGAAGCTTCACGCTCAAATCTACAATTGATTGATGTACTTAAAGCTAATAACTTTAAAACAGAAGTTGGGCCGGGTGTCTATGATATCCATTCACCACGTGTTCCGCCTGTTGCTGAAATTAAAACAACCATTGAAAAATTACTTGCAAAAATTGACAAGCAAAAACTTTGGATCAATCCAGATTGTGGCTTAAAAACTCGAGGCGAAAAAGAAGTGGTTGAAAGCTTAGAGCATTTAGTTCAAGCAACCTTAGAAGTTCGAAAAACACTTAATTAATACTCTGTTTGCCAAGTAAGGTCTCTTGGTTATACCTCAGATTCCGCCACCTTTTTTGGTGGCGGAAATGTCAGTAAGGACAATCGTTGTCACACGAATGGATGAAACAGATGAAAACAAATTTACTTTTTAATAAAAAAACGGTGTTCTCTTTTGAAGTTTTTCCACCCAAAAAAACATCACCATTAGAGACTATCTATAGCACATTACGTGAACTTGGCTATTTTAAGCCTGATTTTATCAGTGTTACATATGGAGCAGGCGGTAGTTTAAATGGTCAAACCACCATTGATATTGCACATTCAGTTAAACACACTTATGGTATTGAAAGTGTTGCCCATTTACCGGGTATTAATTTTGATAAAGCTGAGATGAGTAAAATTTTACATGAGCTAAAATGTGCAGGTATTGACAATGTTTTAGCGTTGCGTGGTGATATTAGTCCGAATGTACAACCCAAAAATGATTTTCGTTTTGCCAGCGAATTAGTATCGTTCATTAAAGAAAATGGGGATTTTAATATTATTGGCGCATGCTATCCAGAGGGACATCTTGAAGCTGCTACCCTTAAACAAGATCTGATTCATTTAAAAGAGAAGGTGAATGCAGGTACCGATCAGTTAATCTCACAGCTCTTTTTTGATAATGACTATTTCTATGCGTTTTTAGATAAAGCGCGTGATATGGGGATTAACGTACCAATTGAAGCAGGCATTATGCCGGTAACGAATAAAAATCAAATTGAACGTATGGTTTCAATGTGTGGTGTGAATCTACCGAAGAAGTTCAAACAGATGATGGAAAAATATGAACATCATCCTGATGCATTCCGTGATGCTGGTATTGCTTATGCTATCGATCAGATTGTGGATTTAGTTTCACAAAATGTTGACGGTATTCATTTATATACAATGAACAATAGTTATATCGCTAGAAGAATCAGTGAAGCGGTATCAACGTTATTAGCAGTGCCAAAATCGGCTTAGAAAAGATAGATTAGACAGAAAATTGGTTGCGGGGGCTGGATTTGAACCAACGACCTTCGGGTTATGAGCCCGACGAGCTACCAAGCTGCTCCACCCCGCGTCAAAGAGGTCGCTATATTATAGTATTAAAATAATAAAGCAATACCTTTTTGGCACAACTGCCCCATTTTTGAACATATTATCTATAAATAGACACTTTTTTTACTAAAACGAATAGGTTTCTTTAAAATTTTTTACAAAATGAATACTTTTTAAATTAAAAGACTAAGTCAGTTTTATTCAAAATTTTTTAAAAGAGTAAATTCGGGTATTTGTGTTGCACTATTATCAAACCTTATATAGGTAACGTTTTGCCATAAACATTTTTTTTGATTTATACCTTCAATAAATAGGTCCCAGTTATCTAACTTCCATATATCGCGAGGATTATTACGATCTAAAATTCGTTGTTTTAATATTTCAGCTGGTACAAAAACTTCTAACACATAAGTATCAACATTAGAAAAATTAAACTGTTGTATTATTTTACTAATGTAATCTTTATCTGAAAAATAACTTAAAAAAGGTGCATCAAGTATCACTGAATTATTTAGTTTTAAATTCTCACTGGCAATATCCAACAGCGTTTTGTATTCAATATCCATCACTTGCTTTTTATAATATTCACATTCATCTCTTGCTGTTGGTTGATACCCCCGAGATATTAACAGTTCTCCGGTAAATCGATTAGCAATAATATCTTTATCTAAATAACAGTAATGCAGTTTTGTTGCTAAAAACTTACCGACAGTTGATTTTCCTGCTCCAGCTGAACCAATTAAGAAGATGGCTTTAGGGTTAGATTTTTTGTTCATATTTTATTTCCTTTTCGTATCTGCGAAACATCGTTCATAAGTGCGAACCATTATTGTGAACTAACTAATAAATTGAATAATATAAGATAAAATGGAAATGCAATAATAATATGACATGCTATAGTTAATACAGAATTAAAGTTTAATTATTTAACTTACTTCACAGTTCACATTTGCGAAATTATGAAACGACAAGATATACCATTAAAACTAAATAAATCGGCTGCTCGAACCATCGATTTACTTTTATTATTTGTCAGTAGTGAGAAATTTTTAACGCTGAATAATATTTGCGAAATGATGCAATTGCCTAAAAGTAGTGCTTTTGAATTAGTACAAACGCTAGTTTATAAAGGCATTATTGAGATAAAAGATGTAAAGCAAAAAACGTATGGATTAAGTTTATTGGCGTTTGAAATTGGTAGCTCTGTGATTATCAATATGGGTATAGCTGATGCTGCAAGACCATTTATACAAGAACTTAATCGCCAGACAGGTAGCACGGTATTTCTTGGTGTTCAAGATAAAGGTAAAATTGTCTATATTGATAAGGCTGAAAATCATTCAACAATTAAGCCAACAGCAAGACTAGGCTCTCGACGTAATTTACATACTACAGGTTTGGGAAAAGCACTGTTAAATGCTTTTTCGGATCAAAAAATTATTGAGATTTTAGGACCAGAGCCTTACCCAAGTAAAACACCATTATCACATACCAACCAACAAGAGGTGTTGCATGACGCATATAAAACCCGAGAGCGAGGATATGCAATTGATGACAGGGAAGATAACTTAGAAATGTATTGTATAAGCTCTGCTATTTATAATTATGAAAATCAACCAGTGGCTTCATTTAGTGTAGCGAGTTTGTATAGCGGTATGACGAAAGATAAAGAGCAAATGATTGCTAAGTTGGTGAAAGAAACTGCAGTACAAATTTCAAGAAAATTAGGATTTACTGGAAATAAATTATATCAAGTAAATGGTTAACCAAGATTATTGGAGATAATAAATGTATCGTAAATTAGACAATCTTAATAAAATTGTAGATTCTGGCATAGTCTTAATTGTCAGATTAGCAACGGAAAGTGAATCAATTAAAGTTGCTGAAGCGGCCATTGAAGGTGGTATTAACGTTATTGAAATTCCAATGGCTGTTCCTAATGCATTACAAGTAGTTAAATATTTGTCGGATAAATATAGAAATAAAGGAATTTTAGTTGGTACAGGAACTGTATTAGATGGTGAAACTGCCAGAGCTGCAATTTTAGCTGGTGCTGAATTACTGGTCAGTCCCAATTTGAATCCTGAGATGATTAAAGTGGCTAATCGTTATCAAGTTGTCACAATGAGTGGTGCTTATACCCCTACGGAAATCCAAAATACCTTAGAAGCAGGTGCCGATATAGTCAAGTTATTCCCTGCCGAGTTTGTTAATCCTAGTTATGTAAAATCAGTATTGGCACCGCTATCGCATGCACCAATATCACCAACGGGAGGTGTTACCCCAGAAAATGTTCATGAATGGTTTTCTGCTGGTGCAGTATGTGTTGGTGTTGCAAGTTATATTACAAAAGCGGCGGCACAAGATAATGACTATAGCAAAGTAACTAAAGCTGCTCAAAACTTTATTGCGGCAGTAAATAACGCCAAGAATAAATAATACCGATATTTGTTAAGTAAAGGCATATTTTTATATGTCTGTGGGATCGTTTTGTCTAAAAAAAGGTGCAGATATGACAATACAACAAACAACAAAACCAAAATTAAGATGGGGATTCATTATTTTACTTGTAATTGGGGCTATCGTTAATTATTTAGATAGATCGAATTTAAGTATTGCCAACACAACCATAGCACAAGAGTTTGGTTTGTCTCAAACTCAGATGGGTTTTCTATTATCAGCATTCCTTTGGCCTTATGCTATAGCCAATTTACCTGCAGGATGGTTAGTTGATAAATTTGGCCCTAAAAAAATGTTTGCTTGGGCGTCTGGTTTATGGTCTATCGTAACTATTATTTGTGGTTTTCTCAATAGCTATTCTATGTTTTATGCAATGCGAGTGGTATTAGGTGTGGTTGAATCGCCATTTTTTACCTCGGGATTGAAAACAACACAAACATGGTTTTCAAAAGAGGAGCGAGGGGTACCGGTTTCTATTATTAATACTGGTTCGCAAATAGCGAATGCGATAGCTCCGCCCTTATTAACCATTTTAATGTTAACTATGAGTTGGCGTGGTATGTTTGTCATTATTGGCGTATTCGGTTTACTGGTTATGCTAGTTTGGTTAAAAATTTATCGTAATCCAACACCGCAAGAAATGAGCATTATTAAAGGTGAAAATAATCCAGAACAGCCTGAAACTAAACAAGTTCAATCGTCTTGGGGGGATTTGTTAAAACAAAAAATGACTTGGTTTATGATTCTGGGTAATTTTGGCATCATGTTTACCATTTGGGTTTACTTAACTTGGTTACCGAGCTATTTAGAAAAAGAACAAGGTTTTACTATAAAACAAATGGGATGGATCGCTTCAATTCCGTTTTTCTGTGGCATTATTGGTGTTTTATTGGGGGGGATCATTTCTGATTATGCTATTAGACATGGCTTTAAACCAATTAATGCTAGAAAAATTCCTATTGTTGGTGGAGCGATCATTGCTGCAGCTTCTGTTGCTCCTATTGCTTTTATTGATAATACCACATTAAGTATTATCTTATTATCAGTAGGTTATTTTGCTTCTCAATTACCTTCTGGTGTTATTTGGACATTAGCTGCTGACGTTGCTCCTAGTCATCAAGTTGGCTCTCTTGGCGCAATTCAAAATTTTGGTGGCTTTTTAGGTGCGGCAATGGCACCCATTGTAACGGGTATTATTCTCGATATTACAGGTAGTTTTGGCTATGTATTTATCTTAGGGGCATGCTTACTTATTTTAGGTGCTATTTCTTATGGTATCTTTTTAAGAAAACCGATCACTAAGCAGGATTAGGTTTTATTATTAAAACTATATGCCCATTGTTTAATGAGCTCAACGATGTTCGTTGGGCTCTTGCTTGTTATATCGACAAAACTTTACTATATTAACCTAAATTTTAAACATTTTTAGCCATTTAAAATAAGGAATATTTATGTCTAATCAATATCATGGATCATGTTTATGTGGAAAGGTTAAATTAACGGTACCTTTTAAAAATACCCAATTTAGTGCTTGTCATTGTCATACTTGCCTTAAATGGGGTGCGGGGCCATTTATGACATTAATGTATGATGGACAAATAGCAGTTGAAGGGCAAGAAAACATTAGTGTGTATAATTCATCTCAATGGGCAGAAAGAGCATTTTGTCAAGTATGTGGTACTCACCTTTATTATCATATGAAAGATACACAACACTATTATATTTCTACTTGGATTTTTGAAGATATTAACGATCTACAATTTACTACTGAAGTATTTATCGACAAAAAACCAACTTGTTATGCGTTTGCTAATCCTACCCATAAATTGACAGAGGCTGATATCTTAGCCATGGCTGCGGCTAATAAATAGTACAAAAAGTTAATTGTTAACGTAATTATCGATCATCAATAATTAGCCAATAAAACGCATTATTATGGTGTGGTTTTATTGGTTAATTTGACGATAAACTTATTTTTAAAAAGTGATGTTAATACATGAAACCAGTAGGAAAAAAGAAAATGATTTTCTTTTTTAGCCCAGATCATTACTTGTCACAATGGTATCCTTGTCGTTTTGTTATTGATGATATTGAGTTTACCAGTACCGAACAATGGATGATGTATGCCAAGGCAATGTTATTTCAAGATTTGGATTGTGCTAATGCTATTTTAGCAACGTCTTCTGCCAAAATGCAGAAAAATCTGGGTAAAAAGGTAACTAATTTTGATGATAATATTTGGAATATTCATAAAAAAGAGATAGTTTTTAAAGGGAATTTAGCTAAGTTTTCGCAAAATGCTGAGCTCAAAACCTATTTATTATCGACCAAAGGTAAAGTCTTAGCAGAGGCAAGTCCGTACGATAAAATTTGGGGAATAGGTTTAAGTATGGATGATGAGATGCGCTTTAATATGACTAAATGGCGAGGTCAAAACTTATTGGGTGAAGTTTTAATGCAAGTTAGGGAGGCATTAAAAACATCAAAGCTTTAATGTTTTTTATTTGGTATTAAGCTCGTTATTGCAATAAACACAATTATTCACTGACAATTAAATGCTCTTGAATACCTAATTGGGCAATGCCTAAACGAACCTTTTGTCCCGCTTTCAAAAAGATTGGTTTAGGTTTAATACCAAGACCAACGCCAGCGGGTGTACCGGTTGCGATAATATCACCGGCTTGTAAACTCATAAACTGGCTGACATAACTTATGATCTGTTTAACATTAAAAATCATGTTGCTGGTATGACTGTGTTGATAGCGCTTGCCATCGACTTCTAACCATAATTCAAGATTTTGTGGGTCACTAATTTCATCAGCGGTGACTAGCCAAGGTCCAATAGGACCAAAACTATCGCAACCTTTACCTTTGTCCCAAGTTCCACCACGATTTTTTTGATAATCACGTTCAGAAACATCATTAACCACGCAATAACCAGCAATATAAGTTAATGCATCTTGCTCTTGAATATATTTACCTTCTTTGCCTATGACAATACCTAGTTCTACTTCCCAATCGGTATGGGTTGAGCCTCGGGGTAATACAATATTATCATTAGCCCCACTAATGGCACTGGTCCATTTATTGAAAATAACTGGTTCGTTAGGAATTGGCGCGCCAGTTTCTTTTGCATGATCGATATAGTTCAAACCAATACAGATAAATTTACCGACTTTACCAACACAAGGGGCTATACGCTCAGGACGATTAATTATTGGTAGCGTATCAATTTCCATTTGGCTAATTTTTGTTAGCACATTATAGGCTAATGTTTGTGCATCAATATCGGCAATTACTGCACTGAGATCGCGCAGTTGATCTTTATCATCTAAGATGGCTGGTTTCTCATTTCCTTTCAAACCATAACGCAGTAATCGCATATTACTCTCCCTATCATTTTACAGGCTGATTTTGCCCAAAACTTATTGGTACAGTGCTTGTAATGGTATAACGGTTTTTGCCGGATCGCAATCGAGTGCAGCGGTGGTGGCATAGGCTGCATTCATCGTTGTATCGTAGTGTACTTTATATTGTATTGCACTTCGACGCAGGATTTTTGATGCTTCAATGGCTGCGCGTCCCGAAGTGGTATTAAGAATATAACTATATTCACCATTTTTAATGTGGTCATGAATATTGGGTCGACCCTCGTTCTCTTTTTTAACGATTTGACAAGCAATACCGGCTTGTTGCAATATTTTAGCTGTGCCGATGGTGGCATCAATTGTAAAGCCATGGGCAACAAGTCGCTTAGCCACTTGGAGTAGGCGAGTTTTATCTTGATCACGAACTGATAAGAGCGCTTTCCCCGATTTTTTCATATTCGATAAACTACCCAACTGTGCTTTAGCAAAGGCTTCGGCAAAGGTTTTACCAATTCCCATTACTTCACCAGTGGATCGCATTTCAGGTCCTAAAATGGGGTCAACGCCGCTAAATTTATTAAACGGCAATACCACCTCTTTAACTGAGTAATAAGACGGGATGATTTCTTTCGTAATATGTTGTTCAGCAAGTGATTGTCCTGTCATTACTCTAGCTGCAATTTTTGCTAAGGGCAAACCAGTCGCTTTCGATACAAATGGTACTGTACGTGCGGCTCGAGGATTGATCTCGATTAGATACACATCATTATTTTTAATCGCAAATTGACCGTTCATCAAACCTTTAACATGAAGTTCCTGTGCTAATTGTTTGGCTTGCTTGCGTAATTTATCTAAAATTTCTGGACTGAGAGTATACGTTGGTAATGAACAAGCAGAATCCCCCGAGTGAATGCCGGCTTGTTCAATATGTTCCATAATGCCACCAATGACAATTTGTTCACCGTCGGCAATCACATCAATATCAACTTCAATGGCATCATCTAGGAAGTGATCAAGTAATACCGGTGCATTATTCGATTCACTGACCGCAGTTTTAAAATAACGTCGTAGATCTTGTTCGTTATAAACAATTTCCATTGCTCGTCCACCTAAAACATAAGATGGCCGAACCACTAAGGGATAACCAATTTGTTCAGCCTTAATCACCGCATCTTCAATATCGGTAACAGTAGCATTAACGGGCTGTTTTAATGTTAATTTTTCAACAATAGCTTGAAAGCGTTTTCGGTCTTCCGCTTTATCGATCGAATCCGGTGAGGTACCAATAATCGGTACGCCAGCCGCTTCAAGCGCACGAGCCAGTTTTAAAGGTGTCTGTCCACCATACTGCACAATAACCCCATTTGGTTTTTCTACATAAGCAATTTCTAATACATCTTCAAGCGTGACAGGCTCAAAATAGAGTCGATCTGAAGTATCATAATCGGTTGATACCGTTTCGGGATTGCAATTCACCATAATGGTTTCATAGCCATCTTCACGTAGCGCCAGCGCTGCATGTACGCAACAGTAATCAAACTCAATTCCTTGCCCAATTCGATTCGGTCCACCACCTAATATCATGATTTTAGGACGACTAAATTGCGGCTTAGCTTCGCACTCTTGCTCATAAGTTGAGTAAAGATAGGCGGTGTCGGTTGCAAACTCAGCGGCACAAGTATCAACGCGTTTATAAACCGGATGAATATCGTATTGGTTTCGTCGATCACGAACGTCTTGTTCTTTAACATTCAACAGGTTAGCAATACGTAAATCTGAAAAACCTTTACGCTTAAGTTGCCATAATGATTCTGAATTAAGGCTAGCTAATGATTGTGATTTTAGTTGGTTTTCAAGGCGAATAAGTTCTTCAATCTGCACTAAAAACCAGCGATCGATATTTGTTAGTGTGAAGATCTCATCTAAACTAAAGCCTGCTCGAAAAGCATCTGCGATATACCAAATACGTTCAGCCCCCGCTTCTTGCAGTTCATAACGTATTTTGCTGAGATTTTTTTCATCATCATAATTTTCAATTTTCGGATCAAAACCACACGCACCGACTTCAAGTCCTCGTAGTGCCTTTTGTAATGATTCTTGAAAAGTTCGACCAATGGCCATCACTTCGCCCACTGATTTCATTTGGGTGGTTAAGCGGTCATTACATCCGGCAAATTTTTCGAAGTTAAAGCGAGGTATTTTTGTCACAACATAATCGATAGACGGCTCAAATGATGCAGGTGTTTTACCGCCAGTAATGTCATTGGAAAGTTCATCAAGCGTATAACCAACCGCTAACTTAGCGGCGATTTTGGCAATAGGAAAGCCAGTTGCTTTCGATGCTAGTGCAGATGAGCGTGATACTCGTGGGTTCATTTCGATAACAATGAGTCGCCCTGTTTTAGGATCGACCGAAAATTGTACATTGGAACCGCCGGTTTCGACACCGATTTCACGCAGTACCGCAATCGAGGCATTACGCATGATTTGGTATTCTTTATCGGTCAAGGTTTGAGCAGGAGCAACGGTAATAGAATCACCCGTATGGATGCCCATTGGATCAAAATTTTCGATAGAACAAACAATAATACAGTTATCATTTTTGTCTCGAACAACTTCCATTTCATACTCTTTCCAACCTATCAAAGATTCATCAATCAATAGTTCATTGGTGGGAGAAAGATCCAATCCTCGAACGCAAATCTCTTCAAACTCTTCGGTGTTATAGGCGATACCACCGCCAGTTCCACCCATCGTAAATGAAGGACGAATAATGCAAGGAAAGCCAACTTGTTCAAGTACGGCATAAGCCTCTTTTAATGAGTGCGCAATACCTGAACGTGCTGTATCAAGTCCAATTTTTTTCATCGCTTGGTCAAAGCGCTTACGATCTTCTGCTTTATCGATAGCATCAGCGGTGGCACCGATCATTTCAACATTAAATTGTTTTAAAATACCTTGCTTTTCAAGCGCTAAAGCGCAATTTAGTGCCGTTTGCCCGCCCATAGTTGGTAAAATAGCGTCAGGTCTTTCTTGTTCGATGATTTTGGCAACAGTTGACCAGTGAATAGGTTCTATATAGGTGGCATCAGCCATCTCTGGATCTGTCATAATGGTTGCCGGATTGGAATTGACTAAAATAACGCGGTAACCTTCTTCACGTAGGGCTTTGCAGGCTTGGGCGCCTGAATAATCAAATTCACAAGCTTGACCAATAACAATTGGGCCAGCGCCAATGATTAAAATCGATTTGATATCTGTTCGCTTAGCCATATTATTGCTCCTGCTTATAAATTTTTATTAATTCAATAAAGTGATCAAAAAGTGGGGCGGCATCATGGGGGCCTGGGCTTGCTTCAGGATGGCCTTGAAAGCTAAAAGCCGGTTTTTGATTGTGATGTATACCTTGTAATGAATCATCAAATAAAGATTTATGTGTGGCGCGTAAATTGCTTGGCAAACTGGCTTCATCGACAGAAAAACCATGATTTTGCGCAGTGATCATGACGCGATTATTTTCTAAATCTTTGACAGGATGATTACCGCCATGATGCCCAAATTTCATTTTGACGGTTTTAGCACCACACGCCAGTGCTAACAGTTGATGGCCTAAGCAGATACCAAAGATAGGAATATCGGTAGTTAAAAATGCCTTAATCGCATCTATAGCATAACTACAGGGGGCGGGATCACCAGGACCATTTGATAGGAATATGCCATCTGGGTTTAGTGCTAATACTTCAGCCGCGGGTGTTTTAGCGGGTACCACTGTTAATTTACATCCACGCTCAACTAACATACGTAAAATATTTCGTTTTACGCCAAAATCATAAGCAATAACATGCAAAGGTAGTGTGTTCTCTGCTTTCGGCATAGGATTTTCATTCTCGCTTGTCCATACACTTTGTGTCCATGTATAGCTTTTAGCGCAGGTCACCTCTTTCGCTAAATCTAACCCTGATAATCCTTTAAAATTTATTGCTTGTTGCTTGGCTGATTGAGCATTATCCAATAAGGTTTGTTTATTTGTTGCTGTTATGATTACGCCATGTTGTGCACCTTTTTCACGTAATATTCTGGTTAAACGACGGGTGTCGATATCTGCAATAGCAATGACATTATGCTTTTTTAAATAGCTTGAAAGATCAAGCTTACTACGGTAATTGCTAGTTATTAGGGGCAAATCACGAATGATTAAACCTTTAGCATAAACTTGATTAGATTCGGCATCGGCATCATTCGTACCGACATTACCAATGTGTGGATAAGTTAAGGTAACGATTTGCTCGCAATAAGAGGGATCAGTTAGGATTTCTTGATAGCCAGTCATTGATGTATTAAAAACGACTTCGCCAACTGTTTGTCCGTCAGCGCCGATTGATTTACCAATAAATGTTGAACCATCTTGTAACATAAGGAGGGCATAAGTTTGCATAATTAAAAAGACCTTTTGAATAAAAATATATTTAAATTGAATAAAAATTCAATCTTGCTTATCTTTCCATATACAGCACCTGGCTAGTTTATTACAATATTTTAAATAAAAAAAGTATTATTATTAAAAATAACTAAATAATAATGTCTAATTTTTGAGATTTTAGCTGGGTTTTGGGGTTTGGTATTGATTTTTGAAAAATTGGCTTGAAAGTGAATAATTATTCAAATAAAATTATTTAAATCATGATAACTAAAGGGGTATTGCATGCACGGGTTTTATCAGCGCCATTTCTTAAGATTACTCGATTTCACACCAGCAGAAATTAATCAATTAATTAATCTTGCTATTGAATTAAAACAGGCTAAGGACCAAGGAGCGGAAAAAAAACATTTATCAGGTAAAAATATCGCTTTAATTTTTGAAAAAGACTCTACTCGTACTCGCTGTGCATTTGAAGTTGGTGCTTACGATCAAGGTGCACAAGTGACTTATTTGGGGCCAAGTGGTAGTCAAATTGGTCATAAAGAGTCGATTGCTGATACTGCACGAGTGCTTGGTCGAATGTATGACGGTATTGAATATCGAGGTTATGGGCAAGATATTGTTGAAACCTTAGCAAAATATGCTGGTGTGCCAGTTTGGAATGGTTTAACTACCGAAGCGCATCCAACCCAAATCCTTGCTGACTTTATGACCATGCAAGAGCATATTGGAAATCGAGCTTTAAATAGTGTTAAATTTGCTTACTTGGGAGATGCTCGTAATAATATGGGCAACTCATTAATGGAAGGCGCGGCATTAATGGGAATGGAAATTCGCCTTGTTGCGCCGAAAGCTTGCCAACCTGAAGCTGAACTGGTGCAAAAATGCCAAGCGATAGCCAAAACCACTGGTGCTAAAATTATCTTAACAGAAGATGTTGCCGAAGGTGTAAAAGATGTTGATTTCCTCTATACCGATGTTTGGGTATCTATGGGTGAACCGAAAGAAGTATGGGATGAGCGAGTAAAATTATTAACTCCATACCAAGTCAACCAAAATGTGATCAAATTAACCGGCAACCCTAAAGTTAAATTTATGCATTGCCTACCAGCTTTTCATGATATGAATACAACTGTAGGAAAACAGATGGCTGCCCAATATGGTTTGAAAAATGGATTAGAAGTGACTGATGAAGTCTTTGAATCCGAGCATAGTATTGTTTTTGATGAAGCTGAAAACCGGCTACACACCATTAAAGCTGTCATGGTTGCAACCTTAACTAAAGACGAATAATATACCTATCTGGACTTAATGCTTATAAGGCATTAGCTTTTTATAATTTGCCGACTTTAGTCGGCAAAATTTTATCAATAAGAATCACGACATAATGACTAAACAAGATCGCAATAAAGATTTTAAAAAATACCTAAAACTTACCAATCCAATCCATTTTTTAGCGGTCGGGCTAGGCAGTGGTTTATCGCCTATTATGCCAGGAACCATGGGCTCATTAATGGCAATTCCGTGTTGGTTATTATTTAATGGCTTGCAACCCATTTTATACTGGGTATTGATGGTCGTTGCCTTTATATTTGGTTGTTTTTTATGTCAAAAAACATCTGATGATACGCATACTCATGATTCGGGACATATCGTTTGGGATGAGTTTGTCGGCATGTGGATAACTTTATTTTTTATTCCACAAGTTTCTATTCTCTGGGTCATGATTGCTTTTGTTGCATTTAGAATATTCGATATGGCAAAACCGTGGCCTATTCGTTGGTTTGATAAGCGTGTACCAGGTGGATTTGGGATTATGGTCGATGATGTTATCGCCGCTATTTTTTCTTCTATTACTGTTTATCTATTCACTTATCTGATTAACTGCTGATTTAAAAACAATATTGTTTTGCTTTCTCTTATTCTCGCTTGTTTTTATCTTAACAAGCGAGTTGTCTTTCATAACGATGATAGCTAAAAAAGAGCCATTTAAATTGGCTAATACATTTTTTGTGACCAGCCAAGTTTAGTTGAAAGATTATTAAAGTAATCATAGTCTTTAGAGTGAATGAGGTTAAATTCATACTCTGAACGGCGAATAATCACATCCTGACTTGGTTTCACCGGTAAAATTATTTGACTGTCACAGGCGATATTTAGATCGAGTGCGGTGGTTGGAAATTTAAGATGAATAGGTTTGTCACTTTTAATAACTAATGGCCTAACTGCTAATGAATGCGGAAACATAGGTGTAATAATTAAAGCATCTAAATGTGGGGCTAAAATAGGTCCGCCCGCAGATAAAGAATAGGCTGTTGAGCCAGTTGGTGTGGCAATAATTAAGCCATCAGCCCGCTGTGAAAAGGCATTACGTTCATTGATGTAGACATCATAATCAATCATATGCGCAACCGTATTAGGGGTAACGACAATTTCATTAACGGCAAAACCCGAGTTGGTTAATTTGCCATTATCATAAATAGAGACTTCGACTAAAAAGCGAGGATCATCATCATATTCACCTGCAATCACTGGGCTTAACTGCTCGATCACTTTTTCATGTGAAATATCGGTTAAAAAACCCAGATTACCACGATTGACGCCAATTACCTTAATTTTATAGTGTGATAAGCAACGTGCTGAACGCAACATATTACCATCGCCACCTACCACGATAGCCAAATCTGCTTGTTCACCGATTTTATCTAGTGAAGCATAAATGTTGTTCGGGAATTTAATATATTCCGCTAATCGGTCTTCAACTAAAACCTCAATTCCCAATTTAACCAGCCAATCATAGAGTACGCTATGTGTTTCGATTGCCTCAAGTTTTCTTGGAATGCCAATTAAGCCAATGCATTTAAATGGTGCACGCATAGAATATCCTTGTTATTGTTAGATATAAATCGCTGTATTTTTTTATAACAGCCAAAAAAATATCTATCAACTTATTGTTAAGCTTGTAATAATAAAATTTGTCCCCATAATAACCGTTATTAACTAAGTTTTCGACTACATTTGGAGTACCGTATGACAGAGCAAGATAAGAATATGTCAGAAAATGAATCTAACATTGATACCGCAACCGAATCATCAACCGAGCAAGCTACACAAGCTCAACCTAATGTTGATGAGCAATTAAAAGCGAAAGATGCACGAATTGCCGAGCTTGAACAAGAATTACAAATTGCTAAAAAGAATGAAAGCGAAGCCATGATTCGTGCTCGTGCCGAGATCGACAACGTGCGCAAACGTGTAGAGCAAGATGTTGATAAAGCCCGTAAATTTGCGCTTGAAAAGTTTTCGAATGAATTATTACCTGTCATTGATAATCTAGAACGTGCTTTAGAATCAACTGATAAGGATAATCCACAGCATCAAGCAATGGTTGAAGGTTTAGAGCTGACCTTAAAATCATTTTTAGATACCGTGAAAAAATTTGGTATTGAAGTGATTAACACCCAAGATTCACAATTAAATCCAGATTTACATCAAGCGATTAGTATGGTTGAGTCACCTGAACATCAATCAGGTCAAATCGTAAATACCATTCAAAAAGGTTATACGTTAAATGGTCGATTAATTCGTCCAGCTATGGTAATTGTTGCTAAATAAAGTAAAAAATGAGCCGCCTTAAAAAGGCGGCTAAACTTATTTATTGCGTTGCTCTTCTCGCGTCAATTTTTTCATTTTTTGTTCAATTCGTTGACGTTTTAATGGTGAAAGGTAATCAACAAATAATTTACCTTTTAAGTGATCCATTTCATGTTGAATACAAATAGCAAATAATTCATCGGCATCAATTTGGTAAGGGTTACCATGACGATCAAGTGCTTTAATTTTAATTTTTTCTGCTCTTGGTACAAATCCACGGCAATCAGGAACTGATAAACAACCTTCTTCAATACCTGTTTCACCTTCTTGACTAATAACCTCTGGATTAATAATGACATAAACTTGACTTTTGTCTTCCGAAACATCAATAACAATAATTTGTTCATGTACATCGACTTGAGTTGCCGCAAGTCCAATACCATTTTCGGCGTACATTGTCTCAATCATATTATCAATGATGGTTTGTAGCTCAGGTGTAAAATTAGTTACAGGTTTTGCAACTTTGCGAAGTCGTTCGTCAGGAAAACGTAATACCGGTAAAATAGCCATAAATTGTTCGATCTACTCCTCATTTGTTAGGTTTTATCAACTTGCTCACATTGTAAACATTTATCTTGGTAATGAATAGCCTTAGTTGGCTATTGATAAAATATATCTTATCAATTCAAGGTAAGGCATCTGTTTTAGATGTGAATCAAGAGGAATGTAATGAGTAAATATGAATTCTTGCTTCGAATTTCAATGCTTGGTCACGGAAAACTGGCTATTTTTAAAAAATTGAGTCAGTTTTTTGTATCTGGTCTACCTAATCAAATTAAGGATGTGCCTTTTTTATTAGAAAAATTAGGCTTAAGCCAAACTCAACAAGCACATTGCTTATCTATCTCTTATTTACATTTTGAACCAATACTCAAATGGTTAAATAATTCTTTTCCACCTAGATCGTTGATCGCTTATTGTGATCTACACTATCCCGCTTTACTAAAACAAATCAGTTCTCCCCCTATATTTTTATTTGTGATGGGAAACGCTCAGCTGTTATCTTCTCCCCAAATTGCGATGGTCGGTAGCCGTGAATTTAGTGAATATGGCGCACAATGGGGACGATATTTTGCCGGTGAACTTGCGATTAATGGTTTAACGATAACCAGTGGTTTAGCGCTTGGTTTAGATGCAATTTGTCATCGAGGGGCACTTGAAGTCGCGGGTAATACTCTAGCCGTTCTTGGTAGTGGCTTAGCTAAGATTGCGCCCGTATCTAATCTTAAACTTGCGCAAGATATTTTGGCCCAAAATGGGGCATTAGTATCAGAATTTTTGCCCTTTGAAAACGCGAGATCTGAGTACTTTCCAAGACGCAATCGAATTATTAGTGGATTAAGTTTAGCTACGTTTGTGGTTGAAGCCTCTGAAAAAAGTGGATCGTTAATTACTGCGCGTTATGCTATTGAACAAAATCGTGATGTGTTTGCTTTACCTGGGGATATTGATAATCAAAACTGTAGTGGAACCCATTATTTAATTAAACAAGGTGCCTATTTAGTGACTCAACCTATCGATATTTTAGAACACTATAGTGGTTATTTATCAACAATGGATCGGCAAGTAAAAAAACAACATGATGACACTAACAATAATATTTTGTATCCCGAAATTTTTGCTGTGATCCATCACCAACCTATAGCTGTTGATGTGATAGCCTCATTAGTTGATTTACCGATTCCAGAACTAACCAGTAAACTATTAGAGATGGAAATTGCTGGATTAATTATGACAGTAACTGGCGGTTTTATTCGTACAAGAACTTGCTAATACATTTTATATTGTCGTAAATATTTAGCTGGATTATAGGCTAAGAATAACTGCCACCGATATGAATCGGTGGGGGAATATACTTTTTATTTTTCTTCAATTTCTAATGCAATTTCAGATAGGATAATACCGGTGTTATCGGCATAGACAAAATCACCTGAAAAGAAAGTTACACCGCCAAAGTTAACGCGGATATCGACTTCACCCACACCTTGATCTTCTGAGCCGACAGGAATTGATGCAAGAGCTTGAATACCGATTTCAGCATCAGCAAGATAATCAACTTGACGAACCGCACCATAAACAATTATGCCTTCCCATTGATTTTGAATAGCAATATCAATTAATTCTGCATCAATCAGTGCTCGTCGAACCGATCCTCCACCATCAATCACCAATATTTTGCCAGTACCATTAGATTGTAAGACTTCGTATAATAAGCCGTTATCTTCAAAACATTTTACTGTTACAGCTTGACCTGAAAATGACGATACACCACCAAAATTGCTGAAAATTGGTTCAACGACGTTAACATCTTCTGGGTAATAATCGCAAAGAATTGAAGTATCAAACTCCATCATCGAGTCTCCTTTTGCATTTTAAATTGTGTTTAGTATAACGCTAACATTGATTAACACGATATAAAATTTAAATAAACGTGAGCTAGCTCAAAATAATACCCAAACAATAAAGTAAATTAGTTAATAAAGCAAGTTTGACCATCTGTATTAACAAAGGTAATGCTTCATTTGAATTGCGATATTGTAAAACCGCATAAATATGTTTGCCATATAGTGGTAAGATTATTAAGAATAATCCACTGTAAATAGTGTGTAGTTGATAATAAGCAAACAAGCTAAAAAAGCTTAGAGAACAGAGCAATAACAATATATGATAGTATCGTCCAAGCGTGTTTCCCATCAAAACTACAAGCGTTGTTTTATGATTGAGCCGATCACTGTCAATATCGCGTAAGTTATTAATATTAAGAACCGCTACGGCCAATAAGCCGCTTCCAATAGATGGTAAGATAATCGATACAGATAATAATTTAGTTTGTAAATAATAACTGCCCATTACCCCAACTAAGCCAAAAAAGAGCAATACGGATAAATCACCTAGTGCAATATAACCGTAAGGTTTTTTGCCAATAGTGTAAGTGATGGCTGCGATAATCGCCAAAAGTCCTAACAGGATAAAGCTTAATAATTGATAAACACTATTACAGGCAACAATAATTAAAATTAATCCCGATAAGATACATAACAAAATGTTAATCCATAATGCTATCTTTAATTGCTTTAAGGTAATTAAACCTAATTGAATGCCTCGAGCATGTGCGCTGAGATTTTGCTTATCACTCCCTTTAATGACATCACCATAGTCATTGGCTAAATTAGATAATATCTGTAATAGAGCAGCTGTGGTGATTGAAAACAGCATAATAAATAGATTGAATGCGTGCTGCCAATAAGCTAGCGCATTACCCATAAGAATTGCAGAAAGCGAAAGTACTAATGTTTTTGGACGTAAACTAATCATCCACGGATAACATTTCATTGACATTTAACATGTTATTTAAATTTAAAAAATTTGTAGTCATCATAACAGTAATTGATATTAACTGCTAATGATGAACTAAGTGAATTTTATTTATCTAATTTTAGCAATATAAGTTCTTTTCATTTTTTTAAAGAATCGTCTTACTTGCCCTTGTCTTAATGCGGCAATAAAAAAACCAAGCGAGCCGTACATCACGCCAAGCATTAAAATCATAAATACATTAAACCAATTATCTGTTAGGCCTAAACCCATTTGATTAACGCCGGCGATCATATTGGTTGCCCAAGTTGAGGGTAACATTCTTGAAACTGTTTGCACCCAAAGAGGCATGGCATCGAGCGGCCAAATTGTACCAGATAAGTAAAATACAGGCGTTGTTAAAAATGCCAGTGTTAAATAGATCATTTCTGCTCTACGTAAACACTCGGTCAGTAATTTGCTGAGACCTAAAACTGCAAGCAATAATGGAAATGTCATAATTAAAATTTCTGGTATGTTTGCCAATTGCCTGTATCCTAAAACCCAAGGCCATAAACCAAATAGCACAATTGATAAGAATAACCAAATTGGAATTAAACCGCATAAACTACCTATTACCGCGATTTTGGGTGGTTTTCCTTGAGGCAGTGAGTTTAAAGTTATATTCGTGCGCGTTGAAGCAATCAAAAATGAGTGTTGTAATAACATCACTAATAAACCCGGGAACGTTATTGCAGCAAAGCTAATTCCAGCATTATAAAGAGGCTCAGTTTGACCATTTATTGGTGAAAGAATGACATTGATTTGTTTGTCTGAAAAACCATTATTTCGCATAATTCGGCTGTTAAATTCCGTTAATATTTGCTGATAAATGCCCTTTATGTCCACCTGTATTAAGCCATTAGCTAAACGGCTTGAAGCATCACCATAAGCTGGGATTGTCACTTCTTGACCACTTAAGATCCGTTTTTCAAAATCTCGGGGAATGGTGAAAACAGCAAACAGTTTACGATTATTGATATCGTCATAAGCTTCTAATGAACCTTCGTATATAATTGTTTCAATCTTGGAACTGGTATTTAAAGAACGAATAAGGCTACGGCTGGTTGCGGTATGATCTTGATCAACAATTGCTACAGGTAAACTCGTAATCGTACCATTACTATACACTAAGCTCATCAACGAGACAGATACTAAGAGCAACAACCACATCGGGCGTATTAGCATAAATAAAAATATTTTTGCAAATGAAGACCAAAATATTTTAACCACCAAATGTTTCCTCTTACTGTGAATGTAGCCGTCTAACTAAGCGTTTTCGAACTAACACTGTAATAATTATTGGGTAAATCATTAAAATACTACAGGTTTTTAGTACTGAAAGATAACTAGAATGCCGCAAAAATAGATCAAACAATTTATTTAGAGCATAGGTTAACGGCTCAAGAGATGAGATAAATCTTGCAATCCAAGGCATCGATAATTCGGGTACAACTACACCAGAATAAGTGAGTGCCAAACCAACCAAGACACCAATATAGGTGTAGGCATCTAAAGAGGTTTTGGTAAATGTGTAAAGCAAAATACCAATACTTTGTGCAGCAATAACATAAAAGAACACCACCACAATCATCGCAAAGGGTGAACCTGATACGCGAGCATGCGAAAATAGCACCAACATGGCGATTTCGAAAATGAGTAACATGGTATACCAAATGGTATAAGGTGCTAACTTACCGAGCACAAACGGATAATTTGGGCGGGTACGTTTAGGTAGCTGCGCTAAAATATGAATTGTGGTTGTGACTACAAATAGTTGTAACAAATGCACGACAGCAGAGAACTGTTGGAAGTACATCGAGTTACCGCTCGCATTAAATAGCCCATCATAATTGAAGTTAACTTTTGCCAACGTTGGAACAGGTAAGCCAACACTGGTTGCCATTGTGGTTCGATATTGAGTATTTAATGTGGCAATCAAACCTGAATAATCCATAATTGAATACAGCCCTGCACTATAATACAACGCATTATAATAAAGCATAGGCGTAGGTTGACGACCGGCTAATACGTCCGCTTCAAAATTGGGTGGAATATACAAAATGGCATAAATTTTAGCTTTTTGTAAATCACGTTCAGCAATAGAAAGTTGGCTATCATAATTGATAAGATTAGCATGTGCGCCAGCATTGAGATCGCGCACTATTTCACGTGATAAACTACTTTTGTCATTATCAATATAGCCAACTGGCAAATCAAATAATACCCCACGATGGAAGATACTACTGATTAATATGAAAATAATCAGCGGTAAAATCCACATTAACCAGTGGAAGGTAAACCGTCTAAATATGACTGGTATTTCAGCGTTAAATGCTTGTTTAAAACGCTGCCAAAAGTCTAAAATTAGTTGTCTAATTTCCATAAGGTGCTCATGCCAGCGCGTAAACCTGCAATAGGTGTAGTTGGATAAAGTCTAACTTCAAATGTTTTTAAGTCAAAGTCGCCGGTGGCACGAGTTGCGCGCTTAGTTGCGTAATCACCCATAGGCGCGATATAACGAATTTCCGCTTCAACCTCTTTATTGCCAAGTGCAGGTACTTCTAATTTAACGTGATCACCTTTGTGGATATTAGGCATAATATTTTCACGAAGATTAAATACAAAATAGGCTTCGGGTAATCGAATTATGGTTAATAATGGACTATTTGCATTAAATAACTCACCAACTTCAGCCGGGATAGAGCCAATTTCACCTTCAACTGGGGCTTTAACTTTCAAGTCATCGTATTGGATTTGTAACTGTTTAAGTTGTTCTTCTGCTTGCTTTAATTGCGCATCATAAATTTGACGTTGTTCAACTCGGTCACCATTTTTGGCTTGATCTAAATTAGCTTGCGCAGATTGAACTTGTTGAAAAGCAGCGTCGCGAGTTTTTAAAGCATTATCTAATATTGATTGAGAGACAAATCCTTTGCTTGAAATGGCTTTATTACGTTCATACTCTTTTGATGCATTGTTGTAATCTACTGTGGCTTGTTTAAGTAGTGCTTCGTAGTAACGAATACTTTCTTCCCGTGTGCCATGTTCTGAAAGTTCGACTTGTGCCTGAGCTTGATCGCGAGCCGCTTCGGCCGCTTTGACTTGCGCTAAAAGCTCAGGACTATCAAGGGTAATAACAATCTGATTTGGCTTAACATCATCGCCTCGATTGACATTGATGACTTGTACCCGACCTTTCGCTTTTGACGAGATACTGACATTAGGCGCATCAACCTCACCTTGTAATATGAGTTGATTATTGTGTGATCGAATTAAAATTGTCATTGAAATTAAAATAACAATTAATGCAATAATAATAAAAGTTCTTTTATTCATAAATTTTTTAAGAGTGACAGTAATTAGATAAGGCCTAAAGAGTTAGGATAATTGTATGCAATATGGATTTTACATACGTAAATTGTAACTATTCTTTATATTATACGAAATGTGTTTTATTTAAACAACGAAAGCACGTTCTTTGTTTAAAGAATACGTAAATATTGGCACTTTTATTGATTTTACTATTATTTTATTTGGACGATATATAAATTTCAATCATTCTAAACTACTATTTTAATAGATTTTATTTATGAATGAGATTAGTTAAAAGAAATAGATAAAAACCGACTTATTTAGTATGATATTTAAAATTGAAATACTAAGGCCTAAAATTTATGAAAAAAATAATTATTATTGGTGGTGGCGCTGGTGGTTTAGAGCTAGCGACAGACCTAGGCGATAAGCTGGGAAAAAGTAATAAAGCACAGATAACGTTGATCGATAAAAATAGTTATCATCTTTGGAAACCACTATTACATGAAGTTGCAACTGGTGTTCTTGATGAACAAGTTGATAATATTTATTACTCTTCTCAAGGGCAAGATCATGGTTTTGGATTTACTCAAGGTACGTTTACCGATATAGATCGTGATAACAAATTAGTTAAAATTATCGACAATAATAATGAAACAACGTCCCTTGCGTATGATTTTTTAGTGATAGCGATTGGTAGCACTTCTAATGATTTTGGTACGCCAGGTGTGAAAGAGCACTGTATCTTTTTAGATGATCAAAATGCGGCAATTAAGTTACGTGAAACCTTAATTTCTAAATTTACCAGTTTTTGCTCTATTATTGATGAGAGCGAAACAAAAGATGAAGATAAAATCCGTATTGCTATTGTTGGTGGTGGCGCAACAGGTGTTGAATTAGCCTCGGAGCTACCTCATATGGTTGAAACCTTCGGTGCTTGTGGGCGCAATAAAATGTGTTCTGATTTGTTAGATGTTTCGGTAATTGAAGCAACAGATCGAATTCTACCAGCCTTACCAGAAAAAACAGCGGAAAGTATTACTCAAACTTTACAAAAACGTGGTATACATGTGTTGACTAAAACCATGATTACCAAAGCTGAAAGTGACGGTTTTTACCCTAAAGAAGGGGACGAGATTAAAGCCGATATTATGATCTGGACTGCTGGTGTTAAAGCCCCTGACTTTTTAAAAGAGATTGCCGGTTTAGAATCGAGCCGCTCTAATCAATTGGTCGTCAAACCGACATTACAAACTACGCGAGATGATAGTATTTTTGTTATTGGTGATTGTGCCTATGCTATGCAAGATAACGGCCATGCATCTCCTCCTACCGCGCAAGCCGCACATCAAATGGCAAAAATATGTTATGAAAACATTGTTAACTTGTTTAATAATCAACCAATGAAGTCATTTAAATATTCTGACAAAGGTACCATAATTTCGTTGCACGATACTGCACAAGGAGTGGTTAAATTGGGCAGTAAAAGTGAAATGAGTGTTAAAGGCTTTTTAGCGTTAATGATTCATCGGTTACTTTATCGTACACATCAGGCAAGTTTGCTTGGCGTATTTAAAACCATTCGGTTTGCTAGCGCAAGTAAAGTGATGTATAAAGCTAAAGCATCGTCGATTTTTACTAACAGAGATTAGTTTTTACATAAAAACATATAGCTACTTATAAGAATAAAAATTATAAGTAGCTATTTTTTTATATAATTTCAGCTAATGAGTTTAGCTGTTTGGGTTTTTATTGATGCGTTTTGTTTCTGTACTGGTGTTATTATTAACCAGTTTTATTTGTGTTGCTGACTACAAACCTCAAGATGGGGATATTATCTTTCAATTCTCTCAATCCCGTCAAAGTCTTGCTGTTCAACAAGCTACTAACTCACCTTATAGTCATATGGGAATAATTTTTATTAAAAATGGAAAACCTTATGTCTTTGAAGCGGCAAATAAAGTGGTCTATACACCGTTTGAGAAATGGATAAATCGAGGAAAAAACAGAAAATATATAATTAAACGTCTAAAAGATCACCCTTTATCACAGCAAGAAATTTCTCATTTAAAACAAGTTGCTCATTCATTTGAAAATAAGCCTTATGATATTTGGTTTGGTTGGGATGATACATATATTTATTGCTCAGAATTAGTTTGGAAAATTTATGACCGAGCATTAGCGTTGAAAATTGGACAATTACAAAGAATTAAAGATTTTAATCTGTCAGCACCAGCAGTTAAACAAAAATTGAAAGAGCGCTATGGGAATAATATTCCTTATCAAGAAAAAGTGATTTCGCCTGTCGCTATGTTTAACTCGCCATTATTGATTACTGTTGATAAGCATTGGTAGTGTTAAACTAACAGTAATTTTTTTATCGGAGCAAAGCTTTTTCGGTATAAGTGATTAATACCGTGCGCTTCAATGGCAATTAAATGGGCTTTAGTTGGATAACCTTTATGCTGAGCCAGTCCATATTGTGGATACAATTTGTCTAATTCAACCATTTCACGATCACGCGTCACTTTTGCAAGAATTGACGCAGCACTAATTTCAGCAACAAGTAAATCACCTTTAACCACGGCTTGTGTTTGAATGCCGAATTTAGGACAACGGTTACCATCTACCAAAACAAAATTGGGTTTAATCGATAATCCATCTACAGCTCGTTGCATAGCTAACATGGTAGCGTGTAAAATGTTTAACTTGTCTATTTCTTCAACAGATGCCCTTGCAACACACCAAGCTAATGCATTTTCTTTAATAATGTCAAATAGTTGTTCGCGTTTTTTTTCTGACAGTTTTTTGGAGTCTGTTAATCCCTTAATCGGTTTATTGGGATCTAAAATAACCGCCGCGGTAACGACATCCCCGCATAATGGTCCTCGTCCAACTTCATCAACACCGGCAATTAATGTGGCATCAGGGTAGGTAAATTCTAACAACAAGGTGAGTCCTCTAAAACATCAAGTACTGCTTGAGCGGCTTGTTCATCGGCATTACAACGAATTTGCTTATGTAATGATAAAAAGGTTGCTTTCAATTCTGTATTATCACTCTCTAAGAGAGGAATAACGTGATTAGCGATATTTTCGGGTGTACAGTCATGCTGAAGTAATTCAGGTACAATCGCTTTACCGGCTAAAATGTTAGGTAATGAAACATAAGGAGTTTTGATTAATTTTTTAGCTAGCCAAAACGTAAAGGCTTTCATTTTATACCCAACCACCATTGGGCATTTAGCCAACATACATTCTAAAGCAACCGTTCCTGATGCCAAAATAGCTGCATTACTTGCAATCATTGCTTCACGCGCCTGACCATCGAATAATTGAACCTTAAGATTAGGGGCGATTTGCGCTTTAATTTGTTCAAACTCTTGTCGCCTTTTTGCATTTGCTAAAGGCACAACAATATGTAAATCCCGAAAACGTTGCTCTAGCAACTGAGCAGCTTGTAAAAAAGGCGCCGATAATAGCGTGACTTCAGCATGGCGGCTTCCCGGCAATAGCGCTAAACAACGACTATTAAGTGGGATACCTAATTGTTGGCGCATTGCGAATTGATCGGGTATTAAAGGGATATCATCCGCCATTTTATGACCAATAAAACGACACGGCACATCAAACTTATCATAAAACGCTTTTTCGAACGGTAAAAAGACCAAAATCAGATTTGTATTACGTTTAATCTTAAACACGCGTTTTTGCTTCCATGCCCAAACTGATGGGCTCACATAATGTATGGTTTTAATACCGGCTTGTTTTAGCCTACCTTCTAAAGAGAGATTAAAGTCAGGGGCATCAATACCAATAAAAACATCTGGTTTAAGGGCGATTAAGCGTTTAGTGATATCTTGGCGGATGGATAAAATGCGGCGCAATCTTCCTAATACTTCGACTATTCCCATTACCGATAACTCATCCATTTCATACCAAGCTTGACAGCCTTCGGCTTGCATTTTGGGGCCAGCGATACCGATAAATTGAATATTGGGATGAAGTTTTCTTAAAGCGCAGATTAGACCTGCGCCAAGAATATCGCCAGAGGTTTCGCCGGCAACTAAAGCGACAGTAAAGGGCTTATCTGCCATTAACGAATCATGCCACGTGTTGAGCGCGCAAAAAAGTCGACAAATAATTGTACTTCTGGATGCTGTTTTGCGAGTGTTTCAATTTCTATTTTAGCTTCATCTAAACTTAATCCGTTTCGATAAAGAATTTTGTAGCTATTACGAATGGCTTGTAGCGCTTCTTTACTAAATCCACGGCGTTTTAAACCTTCATAATTAACACCATGCGGAGTGGCATGATTACCTTGGGCAATCACATAAGGGGGGACATCTTGCGCAACACCTGAACAGCCACCTACCATTACGTGTGATCCTATTACACAAAATTGGTGTACAGCTGTCATACCACCAATAATGACATAATCGTCTAATTGAACATGCCCACCAAGTGTTGCATTGTTGGCTAAAATGCAATGATTTCCAATATGGCAATCGTGTGCAATATGGGCATTTATCATAAATAAATTATCACTGCCAATACGCGTTAACTCACCACCTTGAACCGTTCCTCGATGGATAGTCACACTTTCACGAATCATATTACGATCGCCAATTTCGGTGCGAGTTGGCTCACCTCGATATTTTAAATCTTGATTAACTTCACCGATTGAAGCAAATTGATAAATTTGGTTATCGTTACCAATTTTAGTATGACCATTGATGACAACATGTGATTTTAAAAAAGTCCCATTGCCAATTTCAACATTTTCACCAATAAAGCAAAAAGGTCCAATTTTGACGTTATCGCCAATTTTTGCGCCTTTTTCAATTACTGAACTTGGGTGTATTTCCGTTGCCATAGCAGTTCCTTAATACTGTTTTAGGGATATTTTAAAAACCAAGTTATTTACGAGCACACATCATTTCTGCTTCGCAAACCAACTTGCCATCAACAGTTGCAACTCCATGGAATAGTGCAATACCACGACGTTCTTTAATATATTCAACATCAAGCACGATTTGATCGCCTGGTACAACCGGTCTTTTAAAGCGCGCTTTATCAATTGATGCAAAATAATAAAGTTGTCCTGGTGATAACTCTTCAATACTTTTAAACGCTAAAATTCCCGTAGCTTGCGCCATAGCTTCTAAAATTAATACGCCAGGAAAAATCGGTTTATTTGGAAAGTGACCTTGGAAGAAAGGTTCATTAACTGTGACATTTTTAATCGCTTTTAATGTTTTACCTTTTTCATAACTAATTACCCGATCAACCATTAAAAATGGATAACGATGAGGTAATAAACTGATGATTTCTTCAATATCAAGGGTATTAAGTTCGGTAGTCAAAATAGCTATCCTTTTACATTATTTTCTATAAATTTTTTATATTATAACTGAGGATGCCACTATCACTCAAGGATGATTTAAATCCCCCGTTTTGTTTAACTATAGCTATTATTGCTATATTAATAATAGTTTTATTAAATAAATGATCTGTAAATACTATATTATCCTATATCAAATCATATATAATAATCTGAAATTTAGCTAAAAAGTTCCTAACTTGGAGAGTAGTATGAAATCATTGATTAAAATGACGTTAGTAAGTAGTGCAATTGTATTGGCTTTGGTTGGCTGTGATGATAAAAAAACATCTCAAGAAAAAACACAGTCAGGAACAGATAAAATTACCATTTCAAATGATGCACAAAAAGAAGCTTATGCTTTGGGTTCATCATTTGCAACTTACATGAAAGCAAATTTAGAACAAAATCAAATTAAAGCCGACCAAGATTATATCATTAGTGGCTTTAATGAAACTTTCCGTGATGCATCTCAACTTTCAAAAGATGAAGTAAAAAATGTTTTAGAAGCATTCGGTAAACGTATTCAAGAAGAAAGTAAAGCGCGTTTTGAAAAAGAAAAAGCCGATAATACTGCCGCTGGTGATAAATTCCGTGCAGATTTTGCTAAACAAGATGGCGTTAAACAAACTAAGTCTGGATTACTTTATCAAATTCTTAAAGAAGGTTCAGATCGTCATCCAACTGCCGATGACACCGTTATTGTTCACTATACTGGAACATTAACCGATGGACGTAAATTCGATAGTTCTTATGACCGTGGCGAAACAGCAACATTCCCATTAAGCGGAGTTATTAAAGGTTGGACAGAAGGAATTCAATTAATTGGTGTTGGTGGTAAAATTAAGTTGGTTGTGCCGCCTGATTTAGCTTATGGTGATCAAAGCTTCCCTGGACAAGGTGATAAAGCTTCAATTCAACCTGGTTCAACATTAATTTTTGAAGTTGAATTACTTGGTATCGATAATGGTGATGCTAATAGCGAAAACCAAAATACTCAATCAGCCCAACCAAAGGCAACAAACTAATTGAGTAATTCATTAAGTTACACTCTTGTTGTTTTGGGTCCTGCTTATGGGACCCAATCTGCTTATTGTGCCTATCAATTTGCTCAATCACTGTTAAGCCAAACTTCTTATCGTATTGAAAATATCTTTTTCTATGGCGATGGCGTGTATAATGCTAACGATTATACCGATCCGGCAAATGATGAATTTAATTTAATTTCAGCTTGGCAACAATTAGCAGAAAAATATGCCTTAAAGTTAGGTGTTTGTGTCGCTGCTGCACAAAGGCGAGGTGTGACTAAAAATAATCTTGCACAATATTTTGAATTAACTGGGCTTGGAGAGCTAAGCGAATCCATGGCGACTTCAGATCGGACTATTCAATTTTAACTTAAGGTTATTGCAATGAAGAAAATTGCCATTATTATTAGCGCTTTACCTCATGGTGATGCTAAAGGTCGGGAAGCACTTGATATTGCACTTGCTGCATCGGCTATAAACGCTATTTCGGTACTATTTATTGATGATGGGGTATTTCATCTATTGCCAAATCAGTATCCTGATAAAATTTTAATGCGCGATTATATTGCTACTTTTAACCTGTTAGAACTTTATGATATTGATGATGTTTATGTTTGTCAGTCTGCGTTAAACTCACGAAATCTGACTAATATCAACTTAAATATTCCGCATAAGGTGCTTGATGCACCATCTTTAAAACAATTATTAGCTAGTCAAGATGTGGTTTTACGGTTTTAATTATTAAAACTAAAAACACAAATCAGTTTTAACTCTACCCACTGTTTAGATCTTTTTTACTTCTATTTGATATATTGAATGTGTATGGATGTTTTTATAACAAAATACTAATGATATAAGTTATTAATCCAACCTATTACTTTGCTACCCTCAGTCATAGGTTGGATTATTGTTATTAAAATAACTTATAGAAATTGAGTCATAACTCGATTAAACCAGTTTTTTCATTTGGTCGGCAATTTTTTCAGCTTGCTGTCCAACCACAATTTGCACACCTGTTTTACCTAATTTGATTACTGCCATTGCACCAAGTGCTTTTGCTGCTTGTTCATCAATTAAGTCAGAATCATTAACACTTAGGCGTAAACGAGTAATACATGAGTCGATATTGGTTAAGTTCTCTTTACCACCAACAACAAGTAAATATTGCTGTGCAAGTTGAGATGCATCGCTAATAGCAAGTCCTGATTGTGAATTTTGGCTATTTGTTGTTACTGTTTCATCATCTTCACGACCCGGTGTTTTAAGATTGAATTTAACAATCACAAAACGGAATACAACATAGTAGACAACAAAGAACACTAAACCTTGTAATATCAACATATACCAATGTACAGCTAAAGGATTGCGGCTGGATAACAGCATATCGATTAAACCTGCACTAAAGCCAAAGCCAGCTATCCATTGCATGGTTGCAGCGATAAATAGTGAAATTCCAGTTAAAATAGCATGGATCACATAAAGTAAAGGTGCTACAAACATAAAAGCAAATTCTAAAGGTTCAGTAACCCCAGTGAAAAATGCGGCAAATGAAGCGGCTAACATGATCGATGCGGTTTTATCTTTATTGCCTTTCTTAGCTGTATGATACATGGCTAATGCTGCGCCCGGTAAACCAAACATCATAATTGGGAAAAATCCTGCTTGATAGCGACCGGTAATACCAATGGTTGCTAATCCATCATCAATTGATTTTTGGCCACCAAGGAAGGTTGGTATATCATTGATGCCAGCCACATCAAACCAAAATACCGAGTTAAGTGCGTGGTGTAAGCCGACCGGAATTAACAAACGGTTAAAGAAGCCATAAATACCCGCCCCAATAGAGCCTAAATCTTTAATGTATTTACCAAAAGCAACTAATGCATCATAAATAGATGGCCATATAAAATATAAAACAGCAGAAACTAATAGCATCACGATAGAAACAATAATAGGAACTAATCGTTTACCACTAAAAAAAGCTAACGCTTTATGTAATTCAACAGAACTGAATCGGTTATATAATTCAGCTGCAATAATGCCAACTAAAATACCAACAAACTGATTATTAATTTTTTTAAACGCAGGGGAAATTTGTGATTGCCAACCATCAACACTGGTATCAATACCATTAAATAATGCAATAGAACTTGGTGAAAGTAATGTTGTGACAACTAAAAAACCGACTAATCCAGATAATGCAGCTGCACCATCTTTATCTTTAGACATACCATAAGCAACACCTATAGCAAAGAGGATTGGCATGTTTTCAATAATTGCACCACCAGATTTTATTAAAAAGGCAGCAATAATGCTATTTTGTCCCCAACCATTTGGATCAATCCAGTAGCCTATACCAAGCAGTATTGCCGCCGCAGGTAATACTGCCACCGGCACCATTAATGAACGCCCAATGCGTTGTAAATACGCTAAAATTCCCATAAGTTAACCTCATATATTGTTAAACAATATCTAAAAAAGTTAAGTTAAAAACAGTTGTTAGATATTAGTTGTTATTTTTTTATATTTGATATTATATTATTTTACTTCGCAAATTAATTATTTGCTTTTTGTGATTTTTGTCACTAATTTTTTTGATTAAATACTTTAATATAGTAAAATATAGTCAACATATTTTACTTTAAAAAAAAAGAAGTTATTTTATTATATCAGAAGAGGTAGTAGCACATGAGACTTATTCCTTTAGAAAATGCGCAACAAGTTGGCGCTTGGGTGGCACAGCGTATTGTTAATAAAATTAATCAATTTAAACCGACAGCGGATCGTCCGTTTTTATTAGGTTTACCAACGGGAAGTTCACCTTTAGTTATGTATCAACAATTAATCAAACATTATCAAGCAGGTCATGTCAGTTTTAAACACGTTGTGACCTTTAATATGGATGAATATGTTGGGTTACCGGAAGATCACCCTCAAAGTTACCATACTTTTATGCATGAAAACTTTTTTGATCATATTGATATCGATAAAAATAATATCAATATTTTAAATGGTAATGCTCCTGATATCGATGCAGAATGTCGTCAATATGAAGAAAAAATTAAAGCTTATGGTAAAATTAATATCTTTGTTGGTGGTGTGGGTCAAGATGGACATATTGCATTTAACGAACCAGGCTCTTCACTTTGTTCAAGAACACGGATTAAAACTTTAACTGAAGATACCATTATTGCTAATTCTCGCTTTTTTAATAATGATAAAAATCAAGTACCAAAACACGCACTGACTATTGGTGTTGCAACATTAATGGATGCACAAGAGGTAATTTTACTTGTTTGTGGTCATAATAAGAGTTTAGCACTGCAAGCCGGTGTTGAAGGTTCAATTAATCATTTATGGACTGTGACTGCATTACAAATGCACCCAGCATCAATTATTGTTTGTGATGAGCCAAGTACTGATGATCTTAAAGTCAAAACCTTAAAATATTTTAAACAGATGGAAGCAGATAATCTTAAAATAACTGTTTTATAAAGGATAACTCAATGTACGCATTAACAAATTGTCGTATTTATACTGGTTATGAAATTCTTGAAAATCACGCCGTTATTATTGACGGCGATAAGATTAGCAAAGTTTGTAAACAAGAACAATTGCCAGCTGGCATCACTATTGACGATTTACAAGGTGCTATTGTTGCACCGGGTCTTATTGATATTCAAGTCAATGGCTGTGGCGGGGTACAGTTTAATGAAACACTTGATGCTTTGAGTGTTAAAACACTAGAAGCAATGCAAGCAACAAACCTTGTTCATGGTTGTACCAGTTATTTACCGACTTTGATTACTTCAACAGATGAATTTATGATAAAAGCGGTGAATGTTATGCGTGAATATTTAGCCACGCATCCTAACCAAGCTTTGGGATTACATCTTGAAGGACCTTATATCAATCCAGAAAAGAAAGGTATTCATGATCCTAATATTATTCGTCAACCGTCGCAAAAAATGATTGATTTTCTTTGTGAAAATGCTGATGTGATTAAAATTATTACCCTGGCACCAGAAAAAGTTGAAAGTCATTTTATTCAACAGTTGGTTAATGCAGGTATTCATGTATCAGTGGGTCATTCTAATGCGCATTATGATGATTGTCGTCGAGGATTTAATGACGGTATTCGTTTAGGCACGCATCTATTTAATGCTATGCCTTATATTTCTGGGCGAGAACCGGGTGTAGTTGGTGCGATTTATGATGAACCAGAGGTTTACGTCGGCATTATTGCTGATGGTCATCATGTGAGCTGGGCTAATATTCGTAATAGCCATAAAATAAAGCAAGATCATTTAATTTTAATAACTGATGCGATGTTACTTGCTGGTTCAAATTTAACTTCGGGCGTGTTTGCTGGAAAAACTATCTATTATAAAGATGGGCGTTGCGTTGATGAAAATGGCACATTAGGTGGATCAGCCCTAACCATGATTGAGGCGGTAAAAAACGCAGTTGAATATGTAGGCATTGCATTGGATGAGGCATTAAGAATGGCAACGCTTTATCCCGCAAAAGCCATAGGTGTCGATAAACAACTGGGTACAATTAATGCAGGTAAAATAGCCAATCTTGTTGTTTTTAATCGTGACTTTAGAATAATTAAAACGGTTGTTAATGGGGTGATGACCCGCTAGAATGTCAGATAACGAATGAAATTATCTGAGTTAATTTATGACATTTAATTATCTGAACTTAGTTGGCAATGCTGAGCTAATCAAGCAACTTAATTATGCAATGATTTATCGTTTGATTGTTCAGCAAGCGCCAATTTCTCGAATACAACTTGCTGAAATTAGCCACTTAGCTCCAGCAAGTATCACAAAAATTACCCGCCAACTACTTAAAAATAAATTGATTAAAGAAGTTGATGCACAACAATCAACAGGTGGGCGCCCAGCTGTTTCTATACAAGCTAAGTTTAGTTATTATCAAACTATTGGCGTACAATTAAGTCGTTCACATGTTACCATTGAACTTTATGATTTAGGTGCGCATAGTATAGCGTTAGAGGTTTATCCGTTAACCGATTTTACTGAGCAAGAAGTGCAAGACTATCTTGTTGCTTTACTCAAAGAATTTATTCATAAAAATAGTAAAAAAGTGAAACGCCTGATAGCCATAGCGGTCGTACTTCCTGGTTTGATCGACTCTGTACGCGGTATTGTTCGATACGCTCCGCATATTCAAGTTAAAGAGTGGCATTTAGGTGATGTATTACATCGTGAGTTTAATGTCACTATCTTTTTAGGCAATGATATTCAAAGTTTAGCGCTTGCTGAAAGTTACTTTGGCACCACACAAGATGTCGATGATTCAATATTGATACGGGTTCATCGAGGAGTAGGATCAGGCGTAATTGTTAATCAACAATTATTAACCAATCATAACCAAAGTGCTTGTGAAGTGGGTCATATTCAGGTCGATACACTAGGGGAACGTTGTCATTGTGGTAATTTTGGTTGTTTAGAAAATCGCGTCGTAAATAACGCTATAGAGCGCCGAGCTAAACAGATGATCGAACAAGGATACCCAACTAAATTAACGCTTACTGAGTGTAATATTGCAAATATTTGCAGTTGTGCCAATCAAGGCGATGAGCTAGCTATTAAATTAGTTAAAGACGCGGGTGAAAATTTGGGGCGAGCTGTCGCAATTATGGTAAATATATTTAACCCACAACGTATTGTACTCGCAGGGGAATTAATTAAATCATCCGAAATATTGTTACATGCTGTAAATAGTGCATTGAATGCTCAAAGTTTAGAGGGATTAAGAAAAAACCTCACCATTAATTGTTCAGTGTTAAATGATTGTTCAGCTATAGGCGCTTTTGCTCTTATTCAACAAGCATTATTTAATGGTTCGTTGTTAATGACATTAGTTGAAGATAGTGAACAATAGTTTTTTGATGATAAAAAAAGCCCGAGGGTTCGGGCTTTTTTATTAGGCTAAAATCCGTAACATTCTTCTTAATGGTTCTGCCGCGCCCCATAATAGTTGGTCGCCAACGGTAAATGCTGATAAATAGTCTTTACCCATATTAAGTTTACGTAAACGTCCAACTGGTGTTGTTAACGTACCAGTAACGGCAGCTGGTGTTAATTCTCGCATTGAAATTTCACGATCATTAGGTACCACTTTTACCCAATCATTATGTGCAGCTAATAATTTTTCAACTTCTGGCACGCTGATATCTTTGTTTAATTTAATCGTGAATGATTGACTGTGGCAACGTAGAGCGCCAATTCGAACACAAAGTCCATCAACAGGGATAATTTGGCTGGTTCCTAAAATCTTATTGGTTTCAGCTTGGCCTTTCCACTCTTCTTTACTTTGGCCATTATCCAGTGCTTTATCGATCCAAGGAATCAAGCTACCGGCTAAAGGCACACCAAAATTATCGGTAGGTAAGCTTCCATCGCGCATTTTTTGTGTGACTTTACGTTCGATATCTAAAATTGAAGAATGCGGATCTTGCAATTCTTTAGCAACTTCGGCATTTAGCATTCCCATTTGGGTTAACAGTTCACGCATATGACGTGCACCACCGCCAGATGCTGCTTGATAAGTTGAGACTGATACCCAATCTATCAAGTTTTCAGCAAATAAACCACCTAAAGACATTAGCATTAAACTGACGGTACAGTTACCACCAACAAAGGTTTTAATGCCTTTATCTAGAGCTGCGTGGATATTCGCTTTGTTAACGGGATCAAGCACAATAACAGCATCATCTTCCATACGTAAAGTTGATGCAGCATCAATCCAGTAGCCTTGCCAGCCTGTCGCGCGTAGTTTTGAATAGATTTGGGAAGTGTAATCACCCCCTTGGCAGGTGACAATAATGTCTAATGCTTTTAGTGCATCAATATTATCTGCACGTTGTAACGTGCCTGTTTTTCCACCAAAAGTTGGCGCAGCAGCACCTGCTTGAGAAGTTGAGAAAAAAACAGGGTTAATATAATCAAAATCGTGTTCTTCAACCATACGTTGCATCAGAACAGAACCCACCATTCCACGCCATCCGACAAAACCAACATTTTTCATAATTTATTTCCAAAAAGTAGATGTTATATAAATAGTCACTTTTACTATTAAAGCAAAATATCATCATAAATCAAAGTAAGATAAGAATTATTTTTTTAGATTATGAAAAGATAACAGCGAATTATATAAAACTATTGTTATTTAAATTACTAGCTAGTTTTTATTGATGTCCGTTACCTATTCTTTTTTTACAATGATAAGTGCGCTTAAGTAACCTATTTGATGATAAAGATTGTCATAAATAATATTTACTTTAACGTTAGCCATTTTTAATTATGGTGTTGGCATGGTTTGCCAAATAAAAAACTCGACAGTATTGAGAAAATTATCCAAAAAATGCCCTTCATATTGATCTGCAATAACGAATACCTGCTGTTTTTTGCTATGGTTTATCGCATTAAGACGAGCAATAAATTTAGCACTTTGCCATGGTGCGACACGTTCATCTTTCAAACCTAGCGAAATCATAACCGGTGGATACGTAACATTATCTTTTAAGTTTAAATAGGCATCTATTTTAGATAAATCATTTAACTGTTTTGCGTTTAATGGCGAACCAAACTCGGCAAAATTTGCGTTGCCAATGGCGATGTTATCTAATCGGCTCATATTTAACATACCCACATTAATAGATGCCGCAGCAAAAAGTTCAGGATGTTTAGCTAATGCCATGCCAATTATAATACCACCCGCACTCTCACCGCTGATAACTAGCTTAGATGGTTGGGTAATATGATGATTAATCAAATATTGTGCGCATTTTATAAAGTCATCAACTGAGTTTTGTTTATTCGCTAAGCTACCGCCAATATGCCAATTTTTGCCTAATTCTCCACCGCCTCGAACGTGAGCAATTGCAATTATTCCACCTCTTTCAAGCCAAATTAAACGTGTTGCATCAAAAAAAGCGAGCTGACTTACACCATATGCGCCATAGGTCGTTAACCATGTAGGAGCAGTACCATCATATTTGATCCCTTTAGGATGAATAATTGTCATGGGAACGAGTGTGCCATCGCTTGATTTTATCCATTGTTGTTCAGCCTCATAGTTGGCAAACGAAAAAGCGCTGGGATTAATCATTTTTGTATCTTGAATTAACCCATTATCAGGATCATAACTAAATATTTTGGGTGGGACAGTCCAATTTTGAGCAGTAAATAATATTTCTTTGCGATCTGCGTTACTAAAAATGGCCGTTACTTCTTCATTATTGGCAAGTGGAATCAATTTAACATGATGAGTGTCAGCAAAAGGAATAGTTACAAAGTAGGGGATTGTTGACTCATGATAAGCTAAGTAAATAGCATCTTTGCTTGCGGCAAATTGGGTCAATTCTCCATTTTGCCATGCCATAATTTTTTCTTCTGGTTGGCTATTCTTATTTAGATTCACGCGCGAAATAGTATAACCAGACAAATCATTATATTCAGCTAAATATAACCAATCATCTTTCAGAATAAAATTGGTCACATTTTGTTTTCTATCGATGATTTTTTGCCAATGAGCATTGTTTTTTTGAAGATCATCATAGGGTGTTATATACAAATCGATACTATAACCCGATATAGAAGGTGAGACCGAAGCAATAGCCCAATTTGAGGAAAAGGATAATGAAGTATTTTGATCAGTAAAGGGGTTATAATCGGATATCTGGCCAGTACCAAATATTAAAACATCATTTTGTCTATTTGCGTTTAAATAGTGACGATAGACCTCTTCTGTGCCGGATTTTTGACTATTATGTTGATATCTATCATTTCTTTTATAAAAAAAGGATAAATTATCCTTAGACCAAATGATATTTGGATCTGATATGCCGGTTATATCATCATTAAGATGTGATTTGGTCTTTACATTAATAATTTTTATTGATGATATCTCAGCACCATTTTCATAAATACTATAAGCAATATATTGACCATCATGTGAAGGATAAAAGTCATATATACCATAGCCAATAGGGGGATCGATTAATACTTTTTCATTATTGAAGCGATCTTTAACAAAAAGACGATTATACGGATGATCTGCTGTTTGTTTAAAATAAAAACAATTATCGCCTACGTATTGAATATCAGATATTCTAGGTTCAGCGCCAAAATCTGTTAACTCATCAAACCGCTGACTCACTGTTTTTTGCCAAGGTAACGCATTTAGTGTTTTGACAGTACGTTCAGATTCAGACAATAACCAATTATTGATTAACTGTGGTTGATTTTCCATCCAACGATATTTATCGTTCGTGTCGATTTGTTTTAATGTTAATTCATTATTAGTTTTACAACAGCTACAAATACTACTTAATAATAGAATCAATGTGATGATAACTGTTTTATCTCTAAATATAGTCAAATTTGCCTACCTATTTATTCGATGATCAATGTAAGGCTTTAAATAGAAAGGTATTACTCGTAATGGATAAAAGCAAATATAATTTTATTTGCGTTAAAAATATATTTGCCTTATTAAAGTTAAATTAATTGTTTTTTATTTGACCAGTTTAAAACTCTTCATCTTCTATTATTGATGACGTCATTGACACCATATTATAGTGTTCAATACTTTGTTTAGCGGTTTGCATTAGTTCTGGTAATAAATCATCTAACGCCATTTGCGTTCTTAGCATAAATGTTGCCAATAACATGGGTATATTCACCCCAGTAACAATTTCGAGATTTGGGTAATTTGCCATTAGTCTGGTTAATGTATTAAAGGGGGTGCCACCTTTTAAATCAACAAAACAAAGTAGAGTTTGTCCTTCCTGTGTTAGCATTGTCAATGTTTGTTCAATTTGCTGTTGAAAATCATCTAACGATTGCTCTGTTAAAAAAGGGACTGCTTCACATTGTGTTTGTTTACCACAAATCATTTCAGCACTTTCAATAATGCTGTTTGCCATTGGTCCATGGGTGCTGACTAATACTGCAATCATTGGCAATGTTCTCCTTAGTAATCTAAGCAACGATAATAACGACGAATTGACATTGGATGACGATTTAAGTGTTCGACATAAGCATCAATTCGATTATTGATAGTACGAAAAACAAACGGTGATAAGTGTCCACGATATTTTTCAGCGATACCCGGTAATTCATAATCTTTGGTATCAATAATGGTGTAATTTCCACAAATTTGTGGTAAGAATTTAGCGACACGTTCACTTAATGGACGCTGTGTATCTTCACCAACATAAACAGTAACTGCCGTATCACGATCGATCACTTCTAATGTACCATGAAAAAATTCAGCTGACTCAATGGATTTTGAACGTAACCAATGTTGCTCTTCCCAATAACACATAGCATGAGAATACGTTGCTCCCCATTGATTGCCCGCACCAACAAAATAGTGCATTGTATCGTTATGGTGTTTTTCAGCAACTTCTTGACCAAATTTATCGGCTTTTTTAGCAACAGCAACAATATTTTTAGCAAAATGTTGATCCATTTGTTGATAAAATTCATCATAATCAGGGAACTCACCGGCTAAATACATTAAACGATCTGCTGTCATAAAGAATTTTAATTGTTCATTCATTGGGTAAGTAATAACATGATGTGCCATTTTCCCTAATGGTGTATCAGCTTTATCCATGAAAGCGAATACGGTTGCCCCCACTTCTTTTTGAATTTTTTCAATAGCTGCAACGACTTCCTGTGTGGTACCTGTGACAGATGAAATAATGATCAATGTGTCTTTAGTGATACGTTTGTTTCCTGTTACTAGATATTCAGCCGCATGTTGAACAAAAGTTTCAATGGCTGTTTTTTCTTTCATATGGACAACTGCTTGCATTGATGATGCATAAGTGCCACCAATACCTAACCAACAAACATTGCTGTAACCACGTTTATGAATTTTATCAATAAACTCATTAATTTGTGGACGTAACGCTAATGCACCATTCATGCTGTCGAGTTCTTTTTGTTCGTCATATTTTCTCATACTGTAACCCTCTTTATTTTAGATTTAGTGATTTCATCAAATTCTGGATATGTTGATTTTTCTAGATTGTGACCTTTTAATTGCGACACTTGATAACTGAGTAAGTGAATTGGGATAGTCATAAACAGTGATGATAAAAGTTCATCACACTCAATATTTAAGCACAAATCGGCTGTTTTCGGTGTTTTGGTATCATGTGCATAAATAGTTGCAATGTTTTGCACATATTGTTTTAAAAACTGTTTTAACAACTCAGCTCTGTCCATGAGTCGACCTTGTGGCTCAATAAAAACGATATAATCATCGCGATGCAAGCCAAGATAAGGGCCATGCATATACTCTTCTAATTCTTTGCCAAATGCTGTATTGCGGACGGTTTCAGTGAATTTGGTTTCACCTTCGCGTGCAATGCCGTATGTTGCGCCATAACCGATAAAAATCACACGGTTAGTTTGATTGAATTGATCTTGATGTTTCGCAACCCAAGCTTGTGACTGCAAAATGGCTTGTGGCAATAGTTGGGTTATTTTTTGTATTTGTGTGAAATAACTTTCAAATTGTTGAGCGTTAATACGCGCTAGTTTTTGACTAATAGCTAAAGCGATTAACATCAAGTCGAGTATGGTTACACTATAACCTGCACTGACATAAGGCATCTCTTCAATTGGCATTCCCATTGATAAAATATGATTACTCACTTTATACAATGGACTGCTTGGATTGCTGGTTAAACTGTATATAGTTTGATTATTCTCAACAAATTGTTTAACTAAATGAATCGTTGAGTAGCTTTCACCGCCTTGCGAAATAGCAAAATATAAATTGTTGGGATCATTGTAATATGAATAATTAGCCGCAATAGAAGGATCTTCTATATAAACTGGCACGTTTAATATTTTACTCATAAAAGGGCGAGCGCTATAGGCCGCATTAGCGCTTGAACCTGTTGCAAAAATAACAATTGCGTTAAGTTGTTTGATCCGGCTTAAATCGATAATATTGGCAAATAACGTTTGGTAATTATCGAGTATATGTTGATAATACTCAGGTTCTAAAGCCACATAATCTGCGATACTTTTCATTGTTTTCCTCTCATTAACCTAACAAACCGCTCCAGGCACCAAAAATACCTATTGCCGCAATTAATAATAGAATCCAATGTGCTTTCACTTCTTTTTTAACAAGTACAAAAATAAACAGCGTAAAAAGTAACGGTAATATTTGTGGCACAATTCCATCAAATATATCTTGCAGTGATGCCGCGTCTGAACCTGAACCAATTTTTAATGGCATATTTAAGGTAACCATGGTGGCAACCATCGCCCCGACTACACAAAGCCCTAATACCGAAGCGCCATAGGATAATTTATCCATCAAACCTGTTTTTTGAACTTTGTCGATAAATGAAGTGCCGATGTTATAGCCTATGAGTAAGCCAAAATACCGCGCCAAAATTGCCGGGACATTAAAGATTAGTAAAAATAAAAGTGGGCCTAAAATATTGCCTTGCAACGCTAACGAGGTACCAATGCCTGTTGCGATGACACGTAGTGTTCCCCAAAAAAATGAGTCACCCAAACCACTTAATGGTCCCATTAGGGCAATTTTAACGTCATTGATTGAGTTTTTATCAAACTCACTGTCTGTAGCGTGTTGCTCTTCCATGGCAATACAAATACCCAATGGAAAAGTGATTAACCATGGTGTGATATTATAAAATTCAAGGTGTCGTTGATAGGCATCGGTTAATTCTACTTTGTTATTGCTGTAGATTTTATCCAAAGCCGGACGCATAGCATAGGCATAGCCTAAATTCATTTGTCGTTCATAGTTCCATGACCATTCAGCGGTAAACGAGCGCCAAAAGGTTCTGTTTAATTCTTTATTGGTTACTAATTTAGAATTCTTCATTTTCATAATCGATCTCCTGTGATGCTAATGCATTACCCGTATTGGTATTGAGCTGTTGATTACCTTCGTCTATTGCGCCTTTTTTGCCATTAAATGCAGAATAACCGGTCAAAATTAAGGCAAGACAAGCGCCAAAAATAGCCACGCCGGTAACAGGTACTTTCATGTATACCGCTAATGCAAAGCCAAGAACAAAGAAGGTAGTATTGGTTTTTTTGATCATAATTTTCATTAACATTGCAAAACCAAAAGCTGGTAGTAGCCCTGTGGCAATACCTAAACCATCAATGATAAATTTAGGTATCATCTCTAATAAGTTGTTAACAGCGGCACTACCAAATAAATAGGAAAATCCGACAACTAACCCAATTGGAAGATTGATTGAGAAAAATCCACCTAAGATATTCATTCTATCCATCCCTTTACCATTGCCTTCACTGGCATATTTGTCTGCTTTGTGAACAAAATAAGGAAGAATAAAAAGGAAGCAGAGGTTTTTGACTAATAACACCAGTGACGCAATTGGAATACCTAATGTTAAAGCAATTTCGGTACTTTTGCCTGCACCAATAGCAAATGCGGTACCTAAAACACTGCCTGAAATTATTTCGGGTGGAATCGATCCCCCAATAGAAAACGATCCAACAAAAGCTAACTCTAAGGTTGCACCAATGATAATGCCTTGAGTGATATCCCCCATAACTAAACCTGCTAAAGTACAGGTGACAAGTGGGCGAGATAACATTGATGATCCTAAAAAGTATTCAGCATTTGCTAACATCGCAATTAAAGCTAATAGAAGTGCTGTTAATTCGATACTCATGTGTTGTATCCTCTAAATTATTTTTCAAATTTTTGCTTTGCTTCACTCGGAACTTGTTGAATGTAAATATCAATGCCATCTTGTTTTAATGCAGTTAATAAATCTGCTTCTTGTTCAGTTAGATTGATCGTTTTAGAGTAGCTCTTTGTGCCTTCGCGTGGTTTTGTGCCACCCAAATTGAGGCTGGTTATTTTTCCTTGAGTGCCTCTAATTAGCTTTTCAGCATCGGCAACCGATTCAACAACAATCAGCATTTGATATTTATCAGTGACACCCGAATTAATTGCCTCAATGCTGTCATCAATGGATTTCATGACTAATTTGCCATGTTCAGGTTTAGCTAATCGAATAGCTGATTTGCGTAGTTCGTCATTTGCCACCGTATCATTAGCGACCAAAATAGTATTGGCCCCAACGCTATCGAACCATGAAACAACAACTTGACCATGTAATAAACGATGATCAACACGTAATAATTTAATCATTAATTTTCCTCCTAGGTGAAATCGACAACATATTTAGTATTAGTAGCAAATTTATATTCAATGGCTATTGGTTCGCTGTTAATATCAAAATAGTGGTTAGAAATTTTAAATAATGGGTTATTAATTTTGATACCTAGCTGTTTGGCAAGTTCAGCATTGGCAACAATTAATTGTAAATCTTGTTCTAATTTATCAACTTTCTTTTTACTCGAATTGACAATTTCCAGCGCCGATAACACTTTTATGATGGAAAGTTGAAAATCAGGAAAATAGTTAAGAGGTAACAAAAATATAGCTTTTACGACACTGTTTTTTGCCACTTCAAGAAAGCTGATATAATAAATAAGCTCGGACGATTTTATTTTTAATAATTGACTGTAGTAGCTTCCTGCTTGTCTTAAATAAGACTCTTTAATCACTTTTTTATCATTTTGATAATCATAGGGTTTGATGATGCCCGTCATTTCTAGAATATTTTGCGTTGAAAGTTTAGGTGCGACAAATAAACCCACCCCTTTCTTTCTTACAACTTGATTTTTTTCAACTAATCGATCTATTGCTTTACGAATAGTTGTTCTACTTACGCCGTAGTTTTGTTGTAGCTGGCCTTCTGGCGGTAATGCGGCACCAACACCATACCTACCTGTATCTATTAGCTCGCCTAATTGAACTGCAATTTTTTCAAATAACTTCATTTATCTGTCTCGCTATAATTGAAGATATTTTTAGCCGATAAGTGATATTTAAATCGGTTACCTATTAAATATTGCTCAGTGTGTTCAAAAGGCTCAAAGTTATTATCGTAGTTATAACTTGAAACTTTATAGATTGGTGTTTGTTCTTTGATACCTAAATACTTGGCACATTCTTTAGTTGCGGTTTCGTAGGTAATTTCTTCCCGACCATGACTCGGGATGAGCTGGTAATGATCTTTTAAATATTGATAAAGCGACACATTGCTCAAATTTTGTGTTTCTAAACCTCTGAATTTTTCGAAGGGTAAATAACAGATCTCGTAAGATAAAGGCATTTCACCTAATACGCGTTTCCTAATTATTTTGAGTAATTGGTGATTAAAATTAAAGAATTTTGTCAATTCTGAGGGAATCTTGATAATTTGGTTGGAAAGAACTTTGATTTTAATTTGTTTAGGATTTTCTTTATCTATTTCTTCACTAAATGAAGACATTTTTAACATATTGATTTCAAAGATTGTTGGATATTGCGTATTTTTTTTATCAAAAAAAACATAGCCTTCCATGGCCAAATCATTTAACGCTTTTCTAACCGTTGTTCGACTGACGCCAAAATATTCGGCAAGCCCACGTTCTGTGAATTTATCCTTAATTATGGCTGGATTGGCTTTAATTTGCTCTTCAACAGCTGTTTTGACCGCAATATCACGATATTCCAATAGTCATCCCCTTCCTTTTTGGATCGTAATATCTAAAAGATATATCTTAAATCCATTTTTATTGGTTAAAAATTAATTAAAAAAATATATCTTGTCAATCTTAAGTACCAAAATTGTTGTTGTGATCACAATATTTATTGTTAGTAACATTAAATCAGTAAGATAATAAAAAATAGAGCGGGGGAAGAGAGGATGACTCGCATTTTATGCTCGCCCTTCGGGCCGTTGCTCAAGCAACGTTGTCTCGCTGCGCTCGGCTCGAACCTCTGTTGGTTCACATCCTTTAAGCTAAAGCGGATAATAAAAAAGCCCACTCACTGAGCAGGCTTTTTTATTTAAAATTGGTCGGCGAGAGAGGATGACTCGCATTTTATGCTCGCCCTTCGGGCCGTTGCTTTGGCAACGTTGTCTCGCGATGCTCGGCTCGAACCTCTGTCGGTTCACATCCTTTAAGCTAAAGCGGATAATAAAAAAGCCCACTTAATGAGCAGGCTTTTTTATTTAAAATTGGTCGGCGAGAGAGGATGACTCGCATTTTATGCTCGCCCGTTGGGCCGTTGCTTTGGCAACGTTGTCTCGCGATGCTCGGCTCGAACCTCTGTCGGTTCACATCCTTTAAGCTAAAGCGGATAATAAAAAAGCCCACTTAATGAGCAGGCTTTTTTATTTAAAATTGGTCGGCGAGAGAGGATTCGAACCTCCGACCCACTGGTCCCAAACCAGTTGCGCTACCAAGCTGCGCTACTCGCCGTTAGATTTTTTTCTTCATAAAATGGGGTGGCTAATGGGATTCGAACCCACGACAACTGGAATCACAATCCAGGGCTCTACCAACTGAGCTATAGCCACCATTGAAGCAGGACGAAATATTACGCATAAAAAACAACATTGTCCAGCATATTTTTTAAAAAATATACCAATTGGTTATATTAAAAGCGCTAAAAGTTTAATCTTTTAGCACTAAAACGTAGTTTAAGCCTTATGTGACATGATATCAATAATCTGAGTATCAGTTGCTTTCATGCTATTACTAGCGATAGCCCCTAAGTTGTTGATTGAATTTTCAACACTATCACAGACTATACCTTCGTTTCCTGTGACCCGAATATGGTTTAAAGCCATCAGTACAGCTTTAAACGCTGATGAAACAGATGTTGAAACTTTCATTGCACAGCTATTTGAAGCGCCATCACAAATGATGCCTGATAAGTCGCCAATCATATTACAAATTGCCATATCGACAGGTTCATATCTGCCTTGACCAAGTAACCATGCCATACCCGCTGCTGCGCCCATAGCGGCTGTTGATGCTGCACAAAGAGCCGATAAAGGCGGAAACTTGCTATGAATATAAATGGCAATAGTATGGGATAATATTAATGCTCGAGCTAATTGTTCAGGTGTTGCATCTAAATAGTCTGCTACCACCACAACCGGCATGGTGGCAGTGATCCCTTGATTACCTGAACCTGAATTGCTCATGGCTGGTAACGTTGCGCCCCCCATACGAGCATCAGATGCAGCGGTTGTGCGAATAATGACCTTTGAAAGCAAATCATCAGCTAATAATCCTGTTTGGGTTTGTTCATGTAATGTTGAGGCAATACTTAATCCATAAGCATGCTTTAATCCTTCTTGAGATAGGGCGCAATTTAATTCGGCAGAGTGTAAAATGAATTGAATATCTTCAAAATTTGCATAGGTTGCAAAGTCATAAATTAATCTGACTGATACCTGTTTGATGATATCGTTATTGTTTAATTGATTTGCAGTAATGTTATTTTGTTTAAAAATAACGCTACTGTTTTTTTCAATCAAAATAACATTGGTATGTGAATTTTCGATGCATACTTTAACATGATCGTGTTGAGTATAAATATTGACTTCACAGTAGATAGCTTGATTATTGTTGGCTATTTTCACATTCACTTTGTTATCCACTAACATTTTTTTAGCTAAGGTGATTTGCTCTGTTGTAATATTTTTTAATACTTCAAGTTCTGCATTTGCATCGCCACCTATTGCGCCAATTGCTGCGGCAATAGGTAATCCAACCATACCAGTGCCAGGCACAGTCACGCCCATACCGTTTTTCATTAAATTTGGTGAAACATAAGCATCAATTTTTTCAATATTATTTTTGTTTAGATATTGAGCCGCAACTGCAGCGGCAAATGCTAATGATATCGGTTCAGTACAACCGAGTGCGGGTAATACTTCATGTTTCACCAATTTAATTAACTCTTGCCACATTACTTGTTGTTTCATTATTTATCTCCATATTTTAATGGTAATGTTGATGGTGAAATGTTACCTTCTTGATAGCATACTATTTTATTTAATATTTATTGAAAATTGAACGATGTGATTGCAGCGTAAACAGTATAAGACTTAGTTATTTGCTGTTTGATATTAATAACCAATCTGACAATTTTGACTTAAATAATATGGTAAGTAATTTAACTGATAAATACTATTCAAATTCTTTCAAAAAATATAATAAGAGATAATATTTATCTTAAATTTTTTATATGGTTGGTTAGTAAATTAAATAATCAGGAATAGTTCAAAATATGTAATATTTTAGTAAAACTACCTGACTTTTTTTTAATTATTGCAATAATGTAAAGACCTAAAATTTAGATAATAATGGCGATTATGATAAATATTTTATTAATTGATGATGATATTGAATTATCACAAATGCTAAGTGAATATTTGACCAATGAAGGTTTTAATATTAAAAGTGTTTATTTGGGTAAAGATGGTATTGATGAAGCATTATCGGGTAAGTATCGTGCCGCAATTTTAGATGTCATGCTACCTGATATTAATGGTATTGATGTATTAAAAAGCATACGTCAGCAATGTAATATGCCCGTTATTATGTTAACAGCTAAAGGCGATAATATTGATCGGGTGTTAGGCTTAGAGCTTGGTGCTGATGATTATATTCCTAAACCTTGTTATCCACGAGAATTATTAGCTAGGTTGCGAGCGGTTTTACGTCGGTTTGATGAACGTTCAGTTGAAATGGTCGATGACAAAAAATACCATTTTAATGGTTTAACGCTTGATTTACCGCAGCGACTTTGTACTTGGAATGGGCAAGTTATTGATTTGACATCAACTGAATTCAATTTATTAGTTTTATTAGTCAAACATAGCGAACGGGTTGTGACTAAAGAAGAGCTATCTGAAATAGGATTAGGTCGAGCTAGAGAGCTTTATGATCGTAGCGTGGATGTCCATATTAGTAATATTCGTCAAAAACTGTCTCAAGTAGCACAAAACGATGTGACAATTGAAACCATTCGAGCAGTAGGTTACCGTATCCGTTAACGATAGAATAGGCTTTGGTATGAATCGTCGATTATTTTGGAAAATACTGATTATATTTTGTGTGATTTTTTATCTAACCTTTCAGTTAACCTGGATAGCTTTCTCCTTTTATGTAGAAAATAGAAATCAACGTTTTCTTAATCATATGCCGACCAAAGTCGATATGATTGCGCAATTGTTACATGTTGCGGGTGAAGATGAAACACTTAATTTTATTGCGCATTTACCTGAACGTGAACGGGCGTTGTTATCAATAAAATTAATTTCCCCACAAAATGATCAAGTTAATATATTGACCGATGAATTAGAGTCACCAACTTATATTTATCAACGAACAGCAATTGCGCCTGATGGTACTTTATATGCTGTTTCGTTTAAAGAAGATAAAGATGATCGTAGCAAAAAGGTATTTTTTAGTATGCCATTGCCAATTATGTTAATGGGGGGATTTGTTGGTTTAGCTTTTAGTCTATTTTTAGCATGGAACTTAACTCGGCCAATGCGCTTATTGCGACAAGGTTTTTTTCGTGTATCACAAGGTGATCTTTCTGTCAGGTTATTTAAAAAATTAAAGCCTAGACGTGATGAGCTCAGTGAATTGGGTAAAGATTTTGATATGATGGTTGAACAATTAAATATTTTAATTTCAGATCGTCAAGCACTTTTACATGATGTATCACATGAGTTGCGTACACCGCTTGCGCGTTTACAGTTAGCCATTGGGCTTGCTCAACAAAATAAACAAAATATTGATACTGCTTTAGCGAGAATTGAATTAGAGTCGGAACGATTAGATCAGTTAATTGGTGAAATTTTAAATTATTCACGCGCCGAAATGAATAATCGTACTGATGAATATTTTGATTTAAAAGATTTAATTAGTGTGGTGATTAGTGATGCTAATTATGAAGCCAATCATCAATTAATTGATGTACATTTTAATTTAGCATCCATAACGCATTCTATTATTAAAGGTAATTCGGAACAAATTCGCCGAGCAGTTGAAAATATTATTCGTAATGCAATTCGTTTTTCTAAAGCTGGGCAAGCTGTCGAAGTGTCGTTAAAAGAAGTGGGTAAATATTTGCAAATTGAAGTCAAAGACCGTGGTCCAGGTGTTGATTCAAATAAATTATCGAGTATTTTTGAACCGTTTGTTCGTATCCAGTCAGCGCAATTAGGCAAAGGTTATGGTTTAGGTCTGGCAATTGCAAGAAAGACCGTCATTATGCATAACGGTACGATTCAAGCAAATAATCGTGATGGTGGGGGATTAGTGGTCACTATCAAACTTCCTTATTGGCGAAACCACTAATGTATTATTAATAACACTCAGAATTAACCGTTAATACATATTGTTTGACTAAACTTTCAAGTGTAATTTTGTCGTGACCAGTAAAATTGAGCCTTTGTATAATTTTATCAGGCTCACTGTCTAATATAGCTTTATATTGCGCGATATATTGGCTGGAAATAGGTTTGTATGACCAGTGCCACTCTTCTGGCAAATATCCTCCTTTACGACCTTCATTGAATGGCTGGCAAAAACCATACTTAGGTAAATTTTTTTGTAGCCATTGGTAAAGTATGATGCCTTTTTTATCATTTCTAAAATAACTTGATGAAACACTGGTAATGTCAATATCTGTTCCCCAATGATGTCTTGAGGTACCTGGCATAGATGATAGTTTTAAAATTTGCTCAGCAATTTTTTGTGGTTCATGAAGTTTTGGTAACAAGTCATCCCATTTACGTTGCCAGATGCCATTTTGATACGTGTAATTACGAGTTGCGCTCACAACTATAAACGGTATATCTGGATAAGACTTTTTAAAGTCGTTATAAGCTTTAATTAACTGCTCGGCAGGTTCTTTTTGCAGATACATGCCTTTTTTATTAACAGGCAAAATTGTTGAATCTAACGCAATAAAATTGTTATCTTTCTTTTCGTCAAATTGACCTGTTAATTTATCTAATGGAATTGGTTGTGCCATAGCGAATGTTGAACATAAAAGTAAAGTTATTGTATGAGTAATCGTTAACGTTTTTTTTAAAATTGTTGAATTCATTTTCATTTATATATCACTAATATTTATTAGCCAGATAAGGTGAAAACCAGTATAATCCTTTCCCTAAAAATTTAAATAGCCATAATGTGTAAAAACGAGGCCTTATGTTAACATCATCAACACCGAACATGTCTGTAAATTGTGCAGATGCTGCAAAAATAACACAAACTACTCCAGCAACCAATGAAAAAATTAATCTACTCAATTTTACCCGCCAGCAATTGAGAGAGTTTTTTATATCATTAGGTGAAAAACCTTTTAGAGCAGATCAAGTGATGAAGTGGATCTATCATTTTGGAATAGATGACTTTGATCAAATGACTGACATTAATAAAAAATTACGTGAACAATTAAAAACGTTAGCCGAAATTAAAGCCCCAATAATAGCGATGGAACAGCGCTCATCTGATGGTACTATTAAATGGGCATTGGATGTTGGCAATAATCAGATGATTGAGTCGGTGTATATTCCTGAGCGCGATCGCGCAACTTTGTGTGTGTCCTCACAAGTAGGATGTGCTTTGGAATGTAAATTCTGTTCAACCGCTCAGCAAGGTTTTAATCGTAATTTAACCGTTTCTGAAATAATCGGCCAAGTTTGGCGTGCATCAAATGCCATTGGTGTGACAGGAAAATTAGCCGATAGGCCTATTACGAATGTTGTTATGATGGGAATGGGAGAACCTTTACTCAACTTATCTAACGTTGCACCGGCAATGGAAATCATGTTAGATGATTTTGGTTACGGTTTATCAAAAAGACGTGTTACGCTTTCAACTTCGGGTGTTGTTCCTGCTTTAGATAAGTTGGCAGGAATGATTGATGTTGCGTTAGCGATTTCACTTCATGCTCCAAATGATGCGATACGTAGTGAAATTATGCCAATTAACCAAAAGTATAATATGGCGATGTTACGCGATTCAATTTTACGTTATTTATCTACTTCAAATGCCAATCATGGCAAGGTAACAATTGAGTATGTATTACTAAATCAGATTAATGACGGCGTAGAACATGCCCATGAATTAGCTCAATTCTTAAAAAATGTACCAAGTAAAATTAATTTAATTCCATGGAATCCGTTCCCTGGTGCTCCTTACTCTCGTTGCTCAAATACACGTATAGACCGTTTTATGAAAACATTAATGGGTTATGGATTTACGGTTATTGTACGTAAAACCCGCGGCGATGATATAGATGCAGCATGTGGTCAGTTAGCCGGTGAAGTTGTCGACAGGACTAAAAGAACACTGTATAAAAAGCAAAACTTGGTTCAGCAAACCGCATAAAAATAGACAACGGAAAAGGGAAAAGTTAATGAAAATATGGTTAGTCATCTTCAGCTGTTTATCCATGATTGCTTTAACAGGTTGCCAAGTTAAAGGGCATGAAGAATTTGATCCCGAAGCTGCCGCATTATCTAGAACGCGATTAGGTTTAGCTTATTTGGCTAAAGCTGATGAGTCACCAGAAAATATCAAAGCTGCACATTATAACTTGAAATTGGCTGCCCAATATTCACCTAATAACCCTCAAGTTATGCTAGCAATGGCAATGTTTGATCAGCATGTTGGTGAATATAATGAAGCTGAAATGATTTACAAACGTATCACCTTAATGCAACCCGGTAATGGACTGTATCATGTCCATTATGGCTCTTTTTTATGTGGTAGAAATCGTTATCAAGAAGCCAAAAAACAATTTCAACAAAGTATTGATTTAGATCGCCACCGTTGGAAAGCCGATGCGTATGAACAGTATGGTTATTGTGCGATTCAAAACGGTGATCAGAAAACTGCTGATTTAATGTTTAAGCAGCTTTTTAATTATGATGCATCTCGACAAGAAAGTGTCATTAAAACGGCTCAATTATACCAAAAAAATGGTGATACTAAGGTGGCTAATTATCTATTTTCTGTTGCGAAAAAATAAATATTGATAACGATATCGTGCTTGTACAAAGCGGAAGTTTACACCCTAGGCTTGTTGCGTAAGTTTAATTAAATTATGTTAGTAAACCATTTTGGGTGATGGTTTACTTTACGTAATATAACTATGAGAAAAAATCACAACGGTTAATTTATTTACTACTGCTATTGGGTAATTTTCTGATAATTTACGTGGCTACGCTAAAAAGTTTTGGATTGAAGACAGGTTATATAATTGAAGCTAAAGGAACATTTCCTGTTAGCTTCAATTTATTGTAGTAAATTCACTTCGCTAAAAACGAAGTGAAGCGTTTTTAATTTTTACAAAATTCCATATCAAAACTATGCGTTTGTTGGTTATACACTATTTTAAACGTGCCTTGATCAAGTGGGTTTTGTAATATGTGATTGACGATAAACGGTCGAATATTGGCTTTAATATAACCTGGTAAACCTCTTGCACCACGAATAATATCATAATGATCATGACAAAATGCACTAAGACAAGCATCTTGTACTTCTATAGTTAGGTTTCGAGGTTGATAAGCTTGATTGAGTTTATCAATTTCACGGCGGATAATCTTCTCGATAACTTCCATTGGTAGTCGTTTAAAGTGAACGATATTTTCTCTACCATTAAAACGATTCAGTAATTCTGAACGATAGGTATTATTTAGCTCATTTGTTGCTAGTTCGCGTGCTGCCTCATCAGATAGATTAGGATCAAGATAATAAGGCTGACCAATATTTGATGTCATAATAATCATTATGTCAGAAAAATCGACCGTACGACCGATATTATCGGTTAAACGTCCGTCTGATAAGATCTGCAAGAAAATATTAAATACATCAGGATGTGCTTTTTCGATTTCATCAAATAGGTAGATACCAACCGGTTTAGCCCTAACTGAATTAGTCAAAATACCACCAGCTTCAAACCCTTCATATCCTGGCGGTGCACCAATTAATTTAGCAACTGCATGTTTTTCCATATATTCTGACATATCAAATCGCACTAATGATTTTTCGTCACCATATACGTATTGCGCTAAAGCTTTTGCCATTTCTGTTTTGCCTACACCGGATGGTCCTAAAAAGAGGTAAGACATTGCTGGACCAGACTCTTTTAGTGCATCGACTTTAGCAACTTTAACCGAATTAGCTACATGTTTGACGATTTCATCCTGACCAAAAATACGTGACAATAAATGCGCTTCTAAATTAATTAAATTTTCAACTTCGTTTTCATCGAGTTTATTGGTTGATATTCCCGAAATTTTACTAAATTCAGTAATTACTTCTTGTCGATTTAGTCGTAAATCTTTATTGGCAAGCATTACTAGTTTTTTATGTTGCTCATTATTTTGTGCAATTTCGGCATCAATTTGTCGAATTTTTTCTTTCAATTTGGTGACAGCTGGCGAGTCAAATCCACCTGCTGTCAATTGAGCAAAGGTTTTTATGGCCGCAGAATCAGAAATTTTGTTTTCCTCTTCTTGCTCCTGAATTTGGGTGATTTCGTCTTGTAGCTGGAAGCGTAATGTTTCAGCATCACGTTGATATTGATATGTTTTGCTAATTTCTGATTTCAAATCTTGCCAATCTTGTTGCCATTGATTTAATTGCTGTTGCAAAGTTTGACGTTCTGTTTCATCAGTACTTTTCGCAATTTTAGCCATTAATTGAGCAATTTTAGGGTGCTGTTTATGCGTCAGTTGGCGGTAGCTTGCTAGTGCGCGATCAAGCAAGGATATTGCGCGTTGAGGCTGTGCTCCACCTAAACCCAAACTATCACGATATTTGCTTGTTAAGTGTATTGCTTCGTCAATAGCATTATCGTCAACTTCGATTTGATGATGTTCAGACAGCTCTTTTGCAACAACTGTAACAATTGCTTTTAAATCACTTCCTGTTGGCTCTTTTACATCATAAAGCGTGTAGAGCTCTGGCATTTTAGTACTAGCTTTTAGCACACTACTAAGTTTATCATCACGAACTTCTAGAATTACTTGAAAATTACCTGATTTATCAGCGTTATTTAATGCATTAATAAAATGAGCATTACCGGTATTGTGTGCCGCTTCTAAAAAATTAGCTGTATCAGTAATAATTAAAACCGATTCAGGTGTTTGCAGTAATTTTTTTAAAATATTTTGAAATTCGTTATTAATTTTAGTGCTATCACCACTGGAAAACAGTGCATCACTATTTAACCAAAATAGTTTTTTAACAATTAAGTCAAATGGTGTGTCAGGACTATTTTTAGCTGCTTGTAAACCAAGGGTAAGCGCCGAAACGCCTACACCAGCTGGTCCTGTTAGTAAAAGTGAGTTTGATGATTGTCGGATCAGAATTGATGATATTCTTTCTAAATCATGCTCTCTTCCCACTAATGAAAAATTGGGATGTTGCGCTAAATATTCACGCCCTCTAACTAGGTACATTGTGCATTCCTTCGTCAGTTATAGTTTAAAAGGGGACGTAGTATTTTTAGTTTCTTTTTTGGCTTCACTCTTTTCAGATAAAACATCACCAGTTACTGCAATAAATTCACGAGTATCACCTTGAACATCTTTGGACATTTTTTCGATTTCTTCTAAATTAGCGCGCATTGTTTCAAGGGCAGAACGGGTGATTTCTGTTGCTTCACGTTGAGTATCGCCAAATTCAGCTAAGTTTTGTAGCATAGCTTCTAAGTCGTTATTGATTTCATCACGACCCGTTGCAATTCGTATTGCTTCGTTCTTAGCAATATCGTTAGTTACTCTCGCCATTTCAGCTAAAGTATTTCCTGCCATGGATTGCGCTTCATTAATCGCTGCTGAGTTAACCGCTGTTACCACAACGCTAAGTTGTGAAGCGACTGATGCAATACCGCGTGAATGCATTGCTCTTGCACTTTCTACTTGTTTTTTAGTTGCAGCTTGCATGTTACGTATTTTAATTGCTTCGGTAGTTAATTCACCGTAGGTTTGCATCGTATCGACAGTTGCAGTTGATACGGTATCGATATGTTCATCTAAATTACGTCGAGTTTCTTCCAGTTTCATTGACTCTAACAAATTGTCACCAACATCTTTATTTTCGAGTTCTTGTCGGCGTTCACGATGGACTTTTTCAACTTGTTTGGTCGCTTCGTTCATAATGGCATAAATTTGGATCATGTTACCATTATTGTCGCTAAGCCCTTCGATTTGTTTAACCATCTTTTCAAGATGACCACGAATAGCACCAAAACGCTCTTTACCTTGGTTAACGAATTTTAAGGCAGATTCAACCATATCAGCTTGTCGTAATGTGTGTTCATCTGATGTTAAATTCAGTAGCTCTTTTAATTTCTCAACATCAAGTGATTCACTACGTTGCGCATGGCGGTGTTTAATTTCTTCTTCAAGATTTGCTAATTGTGTATTTTTATTTTGTATATCTTGTTCTAATTGCGCTATTTTTTCTTGATTAATTGCTATTTTCGCTTTTGAAGCCGCTTTAATTTTTCCAAGTCCGAAGAATATTCTATCTTGCTCTAAAGTATGAATTTCTTCTTTTAGTTTGGTTATTAGTGTATTGTTATTTGTGATTTCATCTTGTATTTGTTTTTTTTCGGCTTGCTTCTCATCATCCCATTCTTGATCTGCTTTTATTTGCGCTAGAGCGTTACGTGTTTCACCATTTTGGCGTAAGTTATAAAGCGCATCAGTGATTTCGGTAAGCGGTTTGATTTTATCAATAAAATCATTAAGGTCATTATTAAAATCAGCATAGACTCGTTGCAATTCAGCGAACACTTCGGTATCAGTCATTTCGATACGTTGCTTAGACATCTCTTCAGAGATTGATTGTAGATATTCTTTGAACTTATCAAACTCTTCTACTTTTTCACGATCTATTTCTTTATTATCGGTAAATTCTAAAATTTGTGTAACTTCTTGAACTTTTTGTTCAAGAGAAAGATTATCGGAAAAAATAACTTTGAAAAAAGTATTATTTTGAATGTTAGCTTGAGGGGATTCTGTTCGGGTAGATTTTTGTCGTTGTCTTGCTGAATAATCATTTTGTTGAACTGTTGCAGCTTTTTTACTGGACGATACACTCATTGTTCTATTCCTTTTTATATTCACTTATTATTTAATAACTTTATATCTTATTTCATATAAAGTAATAAAGTTTGGTATAATTAATTTATTTTTATAGAAAAAATAAACCTCATTTTTTCATCATGTTATTATCTATTTTACATTTCATTTTGACAAGAAAAAAACAACATACTTGGTTCAATTCTAAAAAAGCGTAACTAAAAGTCATAAAGAAAAATTAGATGTATTGCTATTTTCAACAACAATTAGTGTAAATGGACTTTTATTTGATATTCACGGTGTTGATTATGTGATTAAGTTGTGAAGTTAATGAGTATTTGATAGAAGGAAAATAAATAAAAAACCACCCGATAAAAGGGTGGTTTTTTAACAGGTTTTGGGTTGTAACGATAGGATGAATTACATCATTCCGCCCATTCCACCCATGCCGCCCATGCCACCAGCAGCACCTAAATCAGCTTTATCATCTTTAGGTAAATCAGTAACCATACATTCAGTTGTGATCATAAGACCTGCAACAGATGCAGCATATTGTAATGCGCTACGCGTTACTTTAGTTGGATCTAAGATACCCATTGCGATCATATCGCCGTACTCTTCAGTTGAAGCATTGTAACCATAGTTACCTTTGCCACCTTTAACTGCGTTAACAACAACAGATGCTTCTTCACCACAGTTAGTCACGATTTGACGTAATGGCGCTTCCATCGCGCGTAAAGCTACTTTAATACCAACGTTTTGATCTTCGTTTGCACCTTTAAGGTCTAAAATTGCAGATGCAGCACGAACTAACGCAACACCACCGCCGGCAACCACACCTTCTTCAACCGCTGCACGAGTCGCGTGTAATGCATCTTCTACACGTGCTTTTTTCTCTTTCATTTCAACTTCAGTTGCTGCACCAACTTTAATTACTGCAACACCGCCAGCAAGTTTAGCGACACGTTCTTGAAGTTTTTCTTTATCGTAGTCAGAAGTTGATTCTTCGATTTGTTTACGGATTTGTTCAACGCGCGCAGTGATTAAAGACTCTTCACCAACGCCATCGATAATAGTGGTATTGTCTTTATTGATAACAACACGTTTAGCTTGACCAAGATCTTCTAACGTTGCTTTTTCAAGCTCTAAACCGATTTCTTCTGAAATTACAGTACCAGCTGTTAAAATCGCGATGTCTTGTAACATTGCTTTACGACGGTCACCAAAACCAGGTGCTTTAACTGCGGCAACTTTAACAATACCACGCATAGTATTAACAACTAATGTTGCTAATGCTTCGCCTTCAACATCTTCAGCAATGATTAATAGTGATTTACCTGCTTTAGCAACTGCTTCTAATACTGGTAGTAATTCACGGATGTTAGAGATTTTTTTATCAGCTAATAAAATATATGGGCTGTCTAATTCAACCGTTGCTGTTTCTGGTTTATTGATGAAATATGGTGATAAATAACCACGGTCAAATTGCATACCTTCAACAACATCAAGTTCGTCTTGTAAACCGGTGCCGTCTTCAACAGTGATAACACCTTCTTTACCCACTTTTTCCATTGCTTGTGCAATTAAAGTACCTACAGTTTCATCAGAGTTTGCTGAAATAGTACCAACTTGTGCAATCGCTTTAGAGTCTGCGCATGGTGAAGATAATTTTTTAAGCTCTTCAACTGCTGCAACAACAGCTTTATCGATACCACGTTTTAAATCCATTGGGTTCATGCCAGCCGCAACCGCTTTTAAACCTTCATTAACAATCGCTTGAGCAAGGACTGTTGCAGTAGTTGTACCGTCACCAGCAGCATCATTTGCTTTTGAAGCTACTTCTTTAACCATTTGTGCACCCATGTTTTCGAATTTATCTTCTAATTCGATTTCACGAGCAACTGACACACCATCTTTAGTAATAGTTGGTGCACCAAATGATTTATCTAATACTACGTTACGTCCTTTTGGACCTAAAGTGACTTTAACTGCATCAGCTAGTACATTAACGCCTTTAAGCATTTTAACGCGAGCGTCATTACCAAATTTTACATCTTTAGCTGCCATTTTGTATTTCTCCTGAATTCTGTCTATAAATTAAATTATTTGCCAATTACGCTTGAACAATGGCTAAAATATCGCTTTCAGATAAGATAAGCACTTCTTCGTTATCAATTTTTTCTGTTTTAACGCCATATCCTTCATTGAAAATAACGATATCGCCAACTTTAACGTCTAATGGTTGAACTTGACCATTTTCTAAAATGCGACCATTACCAACAGCTAAAACTTCACCACGTGTTGATTTACCCGCAGCTGAACCTGTTAAAACAATACCGCCAGCTGATTTTGATTCTACTTCTTTGCGTTTAATGATCACACGATCATGCAATGGACGAATTTTCATTAGTTATCTCCTAGCACTAATTTAAATTAAATAATTATTAACAATAAATCATCAAATTATGATCTATATAATATAGTGAATACTACATGGGGTTTGTTTTAAATTCTTCAAGAGAATAAAATCAAAATATTTTTTAATTGATTAATTCTTCATCATCTTTACGAGTAAATTCTCCCTCAATAATATCAGCATTTTTATCAGTGCGTTGGTATGATGAAAATATTGATTTTTTGGGCATTTTTCTCACAATGAAATTAACAATCGATTCTTGCACATAAGGAATTAATAAAATAGCGCCTAAAATGTCGGTCAAAAAACCAGGGATAAGTAATAGAAAACCAGCAAACAATAAAGCAACACTTTTAATAATTTGATTTTTAGGGCTCTGATTTTCTGCTATTTTTTGTTGCATTTCGCGCAGGTTTTTTAAACCTTGTGTTTTAACTAATGAAAAACCAATAATAGATGTTGCAATAATACAAATTAAGGCAAGAAAAACGCCAATAGCGTTAGCTACCATCATAAATGTACTAATTTCAAAATAGAGATAAATAAAAAAAACAATAAAGCCTAGATATCGCATATAACAATTCCTTAAAAAGTGACGTTATATTATTAAAATTAGATCCAAATATATAGATGATTAGTTATTTTTCAACCAAACAATCTATTTTTTTTAAAATATCTTACAAAAGGGATTGACGGATAATCTCAGATCGTGTTTAATGTGCATCCATTGTTGCCCGGATAGCTCAGTCGGTAGAGCAGGGGATTGAAAATCCCCGTGTCCGTGGTTCGATTCCGCGTCCGGGCACCAATTCCAAAAAAGAACACCAGCGAAAGCTGGTTTTTTTATGTCTAAAGCCTTTTCTGATAAGCTTTGCAATGCATTTTCTTATCAATCAACTTTCACCAATATTAAATCAAATCAAGTACAATATCGAATACACAGACAGGTAGATTGGCTTCAATAATGGCATGTATCGGTAATATGGCTTTAATGCCTTTATATATTAAGGTTAATAAGCATGACAAGAACGTTACTGACTTAAGTCTATTTTTCCACTTTCTCGCAATTTTAGCTAAATAACGTATAAGTAGAAATTAATAACATTCCCTATTCATTTACCATTCTTTACAAATAATCGTCGTTAATCGGTAGTTAAATTTTACTAAGGTGCTATACTTTGACCGGTAAATTAATCGTTTAGTTTTTTGCGCACTAAAATGGAAAAGTGTAAATAAAACATAAATTTGCTTGAAGGATTGCGCATTATGCTTTATAATATAAAGACACAAGACACAAGACACAAGACACAAGACACAAGACACAAGACACAAGACACTGGCAGCCTTACGTCAAAAATCTATATCAACACACTTTAGCTGATTTATTACACCTAAAGCTTAATTTAAAACTTAGTTTAGTATTCGATTTAGTCTCTCGTTTTTTGCTCAAATTAAAGTGTGATTGCGTATCTAATTTAGGGCAGAGGTTGCTATCTGGTTTAGTATCGCACGTTCGCCAACCCAGCTCCCAACATCATTGTCGACGACAGCTATTATTGGTTAATCGTCCGCCATATATTGTTTTCAATATAAAGCGCTATTTAGCTTTAATACCTTTGTTATTATTACCTTATGCCACTACGACTCGAGCGTTGTCGGTGACTACGGCGCAAGTCATTCATGGTAGTCAGCCCTATTTAACCTCTGATAATGGGATAACTAAAATTACCACGACTGAGGGGCTGTTAGGTATTACGTTATCCGATGGTACCCGCATTACTCCTCAAAATAATACCTCAACCTTAGATAATCCAATAGTGTTACCTAAAGAAAACGAAAGCTTTATTGATATTGCTATGTTGGTGCCACCCGCTGCTGATGCTATCGCTTTGAACACCTTAATTGGCGAGCCTTACAATTATTGGGGGGATGATGATGGAGATACTGACGTTATAGCTACCGGTTCTCTAAGTTTATCTATCGTTGATAAAAGAGGTCAATGGGTATCACGTAGTACTGTGCCAGAGATTTGTAAGGCACCTTATAAGGTTACGTTATCCAGTACTAATGGCACATTAACTACCCGTTACGGAGTTCCTAATAGTAGTAATTTCAATGCAAGTAGTGTGACTTATTTCGTCAATCCTAAGGCTACGCCTGAGGTTTGTTTTTCTCGGCCTGATTTGACTTACGCTTCAGATCGATTTGCAGGTCCGGCTTCGATGTTGGACCCTACTAATGGTTTTCTTTCTCAGTCAACTGACCCATCACGTTATGGTCAAAACTTTCCTACTACTGGTTCTAATGGATTGTACTTTGATTTACTCATTACCGGTAGTAAACAGCTTTTGTCTTGGTCTCCGGTCTCTCAGGGAGGTATCACAGCTACAATGAGTAATTCTACTGCTACAAGCGTACGCGTTACTTTAACTGGTCCTTTCGCTACCGAATCCCAGCAAAATTCGGACAATCCTGGTCTTATTTCTAAACCTACTTTGCCCCAGACATTCGAGTTGGTCGGTCGTGACAGTCGAGGTAATGCTGTCGTTAAATATGGTTTTACTTTGAAGCAGTGGTTCGTCAACCGATCTAAAGATTACAGTCATTCTAAAACCTTATCTTGGTGTAATAGTATTGGTTATCGATTACCTAAGGTAAAGGATTTGACAAATGCATCTTGTACGTCTGATTTTCCATTAACCTTCTGTAGCGGTTTAGTCGGCGCTTCTCCTTCCTCACCTGGTGATTATTACATGCGTTATATAGGTGCGGGCTTTTTCGCGGAGTGGGGCTCTATGGCTTATTATCCAGCCATTGGTCTCAAAGGCCAATGGTACTGGACTAGTGAACCGAGTAATGCTGATGGTGACCTGGCTATAGTGAACGTAGACATAGGTACTGCGCGCTTTGTCAACAACTTTAACACACATAACGCGCTTTGCGCCTATCCTTAGTGCTTAGTCCTTAAGTTGTGGGAGTATATAAGAGGTAATAAAGGATAAACTGCCAATGTAAAGTCGCAGCGGCATGGGCAATCCGAGCCGAAAGAGTTGGCGAGAAAAGAGCGGTAGTTGCTTTAGCGACAACCGCTTACGACCGACAACGCCAACGGTGGTGTTGGCGGCTCGAAAAAAGAGTAATCAGGCATTGTCGAAATAAAATTGAAGAAAATAAGTATTGATATGTCAGTATTTGATAAAGTTGATCTAACTAAAGAGATTTGAATTAGTATTTTTTAATCTGTCATTTTGTAACTAGTATTACTAAACTAGCTTTTTACAAAGTATTTAAATTTTGTATTGTAGACCGAATTTTAATAAAACACTAAATTTTTTTGATAGAAGTTTGGTTAAAACATGAAAGATGTTAACGGAGTAAAAATGCCTTTAAAAAAAGATTAATTTTAAGAATACAAACACAAATACTTTTTTCTACCTAAAATTCCTTATCCCAACTCCTCATATTTTAAGCTATATCTTCATTTCCCATCAGGCACCAATCCTAAAATTATAAAACCTCCTAAAACCACGCTTCAACTATATTTTAGTTGCATGAAATCAAGTTGAAAATTTAATTTTATATTATTAATTTGGTGATTATTTTATTTACACTAACTATAATACATTTAATAAAAATCAATTAGTAAGTGATTATTTATATAAAAAGTTAAGGGTGATACTTAAATTGATCACAACTAAAACATATTTTTGATATAGATTTGCAAATTGAAACTGGCACTAATTTTGCATATTTTTATTTGTTTGGCGGTATCTAACTTTTGTTGCGTTAATGTTAGCAGTCATTTCAATTAAAAATGGTGTGTTAATGTAAATGCCTATGTCACACGTTGATTTTAATTATGGTGCTTTTTGCACTATATCTGTGCGGAAGATGGTAAAAATATGGATTTAATCAAGATTAAATTTTTTTGTTGTAAGAACTAAAATTAAGATATTTTATCAAATTTGTATATTAAAGATATCAAAAATACAATGCTCTTAACTTTGTTTACGTGTGACAAAATAGGTTTAATATAGTTGATAATTAGGATGATTTTATGAGAAATATAAGTAAATATAAACGAAAATTTTTATTGAGTGCTGCACTAATAACGTTGCTCACCAGTGCACAATCGTATGCTGATGGAACGTTAGTTTATTGTGCAGAAGCTTCACCTGAAACATTTAATCCACAGCTTGTGACAAGCGGTATTTCGATGGATGCGGGTGCAGTTCCTGTTTATAATCGTTTGGTGGAATTTAAATTAGGCACTACCGAAATTGAACCTTCTTTAGCTAAATCTTGGGATATTAGCCAAGATGGTCTAACTTATACTTTTCATTTACGTGATGATGTTAAATGGCATAACAGTAAAGAATTTAAACCAACCCGAAATTTAAATGCTGATGATGTTGTTTTTACATTTATGCGACAAAAGGATAAAAATCATCCTTATAACAAAGTTTCTGGTGGCCAATATGAATATTTTGAAAGTATGGGATTACCTAATTTAATTAAAGAGGTTAGAAAGGTTGATGATCATACTGTCGTATTTGAGTTAAGTCAGCCAGAAGCGCCTTTCTTAGCCGATTTAGCGATGTCCTTCGCTTCAATTTTATCAGCAGAATATGCCGATGCTATGCTTAAAAATGGCACACCAGAAAAAGTCGATTTACTACCTATTGGAACCGGCCCATTTACTTTTGTTCAATATCAAAAAGATTCACGAATCCTTTATAAAGCGAACCCAGATTATTTTGGTCCTAAAGCTAAACTTGATCGTTTAGTTTTTTCAATTACACCTGATGCTGCAATGCGTTATGCTAAGTTACAAAAAGGAGAGTGTCATGCAATGCCATTTCCAAATGTAGCGGATGTTGAACGAATGAAATCAGATAATAACATTGTTGTTAAAGAAATGGCAGGGACTAATATTGGCTATTTAGCTTACAATATGGATAAACCACCACTAGATAATTTAAAAGTTCGTCAAGCTCTAAATATGGCTGTCAACAAGGATGCGATCATTAAAGCTGTATTTCAGGGGGCAGCTGAACCAGCTAAAAACTTTATTCCACCATCAATGTGGGGTTATAACGATGCTGTAAAAGATTATCCTTATGATCCTGCACAAGCAAAAGAATTATTAAAATCAGCCGGATTAGAGAACGGGTTTACTATTAATTTATGGGCAATGCCAGTACAACGACCATATAATCCTAATGCGCGCCGTATGGCTGAAATGATTCAAGCGGATTGGGCTAAAATTGGGGTAACTGCTAAAATTGTTAGTTATGAATGGGGAGAGTATCTATCCCGAATTCGTGATGGTGAACATGATGCAGTATTAATGGGATGGTCGGGAGATAACGGTGATCCAGATAACTTTTATTCAGTTTTGATGAGTTGCGATGCGGTTAAATCTGGTTCGAATTATTCACATTGGTGTTATAAACCATTCGATGATTTATTACAACAAGCTCGAATTGAACCAAATCATGAAAAACGGGTTGAACTCTATAAACAAGCACAAGTTGAGATGCATGATCAAGCACCAGCATTAATGATTGCTCACTCAATGGTTTATATGCCGATACGTAAAGAGGTTAAAGGCTATATAATGGATCCTTTAGCATTACATAACTTCAACCAAGTTGCTCTTGAAAAATAGCATTCCTAGCGATTAACCTCTATTATGCGGTTAATCGCTGCGTTGGGTTTTACCTAATTTAATATTATCAATATATTATTTTATAACAATAAAAAGTTTATCTATTTGATAGACAATAATTTAGAAGCAATACTTAAGAGCCACTACATGTTTCGATTTCTTTTAAAGCGGTTAGGTATACTTATTCCGACTTTTATCAGTATTACACTGCTGACTTTTATTTTCGTTCACCTTATTCCTGGTGATCCCATTACCGTTCTTGCCGGAGAGCGAGGTTTATCGCCAGAACGTCATGCCGAATTAATGACTCAATTAGGTTTAGATAAACCGCTATATGAGCAATATTTTCAATACATTATTGGAATGCTGCATGGTGATTTAGGGATATCGTTTAAAAGCCAAATTCCAGTTTGGGAGGAATTTGTTCCCCGATTTAAAGCAACTTTTGAGCTTGGATTTTGTGCGATGGTGTTTGCGATTAGTTTTGGGATTCCAATTGGCGTGCTTGCGGCAGTGAAACGTGGATCAATATTTGATCACACCGCTATAGGTTTGTCTTTAACGGGATATTCCATGCCGATTTTTTGGTGGGGAATGATGCTCATTATGTTGGTCTCTGTACACTTAAATTTAACCCCAGTATCAGGTCGTGTCAGCGACATGCTTTTTTTAGATGAAAGTCAACCTTTAACCGGATTTATGTTAATTGATACTTTTTTATGGGGAGAAAAGGAAGATTTTATTGATGCTGTTACTCACTTAATTTTACCATCCATTGTATTAGGTACTATCCCATTAGCAGTAATTGTGCGTATGACCCGTTCTTCTATGTTAGAAGTGTTGAGTGAAGACTATATCCGAACAGCACGAGCGAAAGGAGTTAGCCGACTGCGAATCATTCTTATCCATGCGTTACGTAATGCGATGATTCCTGTAATTACCGTTATCGGTTTACAAGTTGGTTCGATGCTTGCTGGCGCAATATTGACCGAAACTGTCTTTTCATGGCCGGGAATTGGTCGTTGGTTAATTGAAGCACTACAACGTCGAGATTACCCAGTTGTGCAAAGTGGTGTTTTGATTGTTGCAGGCATGATTATTTTGGTGAATTTATTGGTTGATATGTTGTACGGTGTTATCAATCCCCGTATAAGACATAAATAAGAGTGTGTTTACAGATGAATAAACAGGTTATTACTGAAGCCACTAATGAGCAAGACACAAGTTTGGTGGTACCTCAACCATTAACCCCTTTACGTGAATTTTGGTTTTATTTTTCACAAAATAAAGGAGCTTTAGTTGGTTTGATCTTTATTGCGATTGTTATATTACTTGCTATTTTGGCTAATTTTATTGCGCCGCATTCACCTTCTGAACAATTTAGAGATGCATTATTAGCGCCCCCAGTTTGGATGGATGGCGGGAGTTGGCAATTTATTTTAGGCACTGATGATGTGGGTCGAGATATCTTATCTAGACTTATTTATGGTGCACGTTTATCGCTGCTAGTCGGCTGTTTGGTTGTTATTATTTCGCTGATTTTAGGAATTACATTGGGATTGATTGCGGGTTATGTTGGTGGCTTTGTCGATAATATAATTATGCGTGCTGTCGATATCATGCTTGCCTTACCTAGCTTATTACTTGCACTTGTTTTAGTTGCAATATTTGGTCCCTCTATTGTTAATGCTTCTATGGCATTAGCATTTGTCGCGTTACCACATTATGTCCGCTTAACGCGCGGAGCGGCGTTAGCTGAAATTAATAAAGATTATGTTATTGCTTCCCGTGTTGCCGGCGCTGGCGCCTTACGGCAGATGTTTATAAATATTTTACCAAACTGTTTAGCGCCATTAATTGTTCAAGCTTCATTAGGATTTTCAAATGCAATTTTAGATATGGCAGCATTAGGCTTTTTGGGAATGGGAGCACAGCCACCGACACCTGAATGGGGAACAATGCTTGCTGATGTATTGCAATTTGCACAATCTGCATGGTGGGTTGTTACCTTCCCAGGTTTAGTCATTTTAATGACAGTGTTAGCTTTTAACTTAATGGGCGACGGTTTGCGAGATGCGCTTGATCCCAAATTGAAACAGTAATGGAGATTCAGTCATGGCACTATTAGAAGTAAAAGAATTATCTGTTCAATTTGGTGGATTTAAAGCAGTAGATCACATTAGTTATGATGTTGAACAAGGACAAGTGGTTGGCATTGTAGGAGAATCAGGATCAGGAAAATCAGTGAGTTCACTAGCCATAATGGGATTAATTGATTATCCGGGTAAAGTTAATGCAAATGCATTACATTTTGACGGTAAAGATCTTCAACAGATCTCAGCTAAAATGCGTCGTAATATTGTGGGTGCAGATGTGGCGATGATCTTTCAAGATCCAATGACAAGTTTAAATCCATGTTTTACCATAGGTTATCAAATCATTGAAACACTAAAAATCCATCAAGGTGGTAGGAAAAAAGCACTCAAAGCAAGAGCAATTGAGTTACTTAAATTAGTCGGTATTCCTGATGCTGAAAATCGACTCAATGTTTATCCTCATCAGTTATCTGGCGGGATGAGTCAGCGAGTAATGATTGCAATAGCGATTGCATGTAATCCCAAACTGTTAATTGCTGATGAACCAACCACAGCACTGGATGTAACAATTCAAGGACAAATTATTGAGTTATTGCTTGATTTGCAACGCAAAAATAATATGGCATTAGTTCTCATTACTCATGATTTGGCCTTAGTTTCAGAGGCTGCGCAAAAAATTATTGTCATGTATGCTGGACAGGTAGTTGAAATAGGTGATGCGGAGATCATTTTTAAAGTTCCACTACACCCTTACACACAAGCACTATTACGCTCGCTTCCTGAATTTACTCAAGATAAACAGCGGTTAGCATCGTTAGCGGGTGTTGTTCCGGGGAAATATGATCGGCCAATGGGCTGTTTACTTAATCCTCGATGTCCTTATGCTACCGAACGTTGTTATACTGAGGAGCCAGCATTGATAAGTTACTCTCAAACCAGGCAAGTAAAATGTCATTATCCACTATCGAGCGAAGGAATACCACAATATGAACAATAATATGGAAAATAACGAATTATTGCTTGATGCCCGAAACTTGACAAAATATTATCATGTTAAAACTGGTTTTTTTTCTGAACCTAAACAAGTTAAGGCTGTTGATGGTGTATCTTTTACGTTAGGTAAAGCCAAAACACTTGCAATTGTTGGTGAATCAGGCTGTGGCAAATCCTCATTAGCAAGATTATTGACAATGATTGAAAAACCCACATCGGGAGAACTTTATTTTAAAGATCAGAATCTTTTAGATAATGATTTAAAAGCGCAAAAATTGCGTCGCCAAAAGATTCAAATTGTTTTCCAAAATCCATATTCATCATTGAATCCACGCAAAAAAATTGGCTCTATTCTAGAAGAGCCACTCATTATCAATACGGATTTAACTGCAAGTGATCGTAAAGCAAAAGTGTTAGCAATGATGCAAAAAGTTGGATTAAAGGAAGAGTTTTATAACCGTTATCCACATATGTTTTCAGGCGGACAGCGACAACGTATTGCTATCGCAAGGGGATTAATGCTTGATCCTGAAATCGTGGTTGCTGACGAACCTGTTTCTGCATTAGATGTTTCTGTGCGCGCACAAGTGCTAAATTTGATGATGGATCTACAACAAGAACTCGGTTTATCTTATATTTTTATCTCTCATGATCTTTCTGTCGTTGAACATATTGCTGATGAGGTAATGGTGATGTATTTAGGTCGCTGTGTTGAACAAGGACAAAAAGATGAAATCTATGGTAATCCTGAACATCCATACACGCAGGCATTATTATCAGCAACACCTAGATTAAATCCCGATCTTAGACGTGAAAGGATTAAATTAGAAGGAGAATTACCAAGCCCACTTAATCCTCCTTTAGGTTGTGCTTTCAATGCTCGATGCCGTTTAGCGTTTTCACGCTGCACAATTGAACAACCGCAACTTATCAATTATAACGGTCATAAAATTGCGTGTTTCTGTACAGAAAAAAGATAATAAAGGTGACAGTGAATTCTGTCACCGTATACTGTAATAAATCTATTTATTGTATTGTTTAATGATATAAACATGTTGTTGGTAAAAGTCATAAATTAACAGCTAATAATCAGCGAACTAGCAATTTAATACATTAGAAAGCAGCAGCATATCCCAATATTTTGTATAATTTTCACCTCTTTCCTGATAACAAATTGTGATATTTATGGTTTTGTGTTAGTTTCATACTCATCACTCACATAAAAATAGGTATTGGTTTATCCAAGGTTTACTTATGTCAAATTCATCTGCAAAAAAAGTGGCTTTTGCTGCTTTTATTGGTACTACTATTGAATGGTATGATTTTTATATCTATGCGTTAGCATCGGTATTGATTTTTGGTCAGCTATTTTTTCCCTCTGATAACGAGTTTGTACAAATTTTAGGGGAGTTTGCTGCTTTTGCCGTGGGTTTTTTATCCCGTCCTTTAGGTGCGATGTTATTTGGGCATATTGGTGACCGTTTAGGGCGTAAAAAATCACTTATTATTACTTTGCTTTTAATGGGGACGGCGACTACTTGTGTTGGGTTATTACCGTCTTATCAACAAGCAGGTATTTTGGCACCAACGTTATTGGTTGCATTGCGAATTTTACAAGGTGTTGCTGTTGGTGGTGAGTGGGGGGGTGCCGTGTTGATGACGAATGAACATGCGCCGAAAGGGTTGAAAAACTTCTTTTCGTCCTTTGCTCAGTGGGGAAGCCCAGCAGGCAATATTTTAGCATTACTGGTTTTTTCTTATATTATTCGTTTACCTGTTAATGAACTGATTGATAGTGGTTATTGGCGTATTCCTTTTTTAGCCAGTGCTATTTTGTTAATTATTGGCATTATTGCTAGAGTGACGTTAACCGAATCGCCGGTTTTTGTTGAAGCATCTAAAAAACAAGCAGACTTAAAGCAAGAGTCAGCACCGATTATTGAAGTATTTAAAAAAGCATTGCCATTATTACTATTAGCGATTGGTGCTAATGTGCTGTCATTTAGTGGCATCTTTTCCAATACCTTAATGATTGGTTATACTACTTTGGTACTTGGTGTCGAAAAATCAGTGATAGTTGATGCACTGTTTTGGATCGCTATTGTCCATTTTGTTGCTCAACCGTTTATCTCTTATTGGTCAGAAAAATTCTCAGCAACACGCTTTTTGATTTGTACAGCAATGTTGGCAATGGCATCGGTATTCTTGTTATTCCCGATTATAAATACAGGCACAAAAACCAGTTTTATTATTGGGATTTCGCTAAATGTGATTTGTTACAGCGGCTTTTATGGTGTAATAGCAGGGTATTTGAGTCGTATTTTCCCTGCCAGAATGCGCTATACTGGGTTATCAATGAGTTATCAAGGATGTGCGGCTATTTTTGGTAGCTTAATTCCGATGATAGGTGGTTATGTTATTTATACCTTCAAAAGTTTTTGGTTACCATTAGCCTTGTTTTATTGCGGTTTAGCACTGATATCCATTATCTGCATCTACTTGTTAAGCAAATATCGTTATTATGATGAATAATAAGGTCAATATATGAAAACCGTTTTATCAATTCAGTCCAATGTTGTTTATGGTTATGCCGGTAATAAAGTGGCGACGCTAGCGATGCAATTACAAGGTGTCGAAGTGATGCCAATACACACTGTTCAGTTATCGAGTAATACGGTTTATCCACATTATGACGGCATTGTGCTAGGCGCTCAGCAAATCACTCGAATCGTCAATAGTTTAGAAAAAATTGGCGTATTGTCATTCATTGATGCCATTATTTCGGGCTATATTGGGCTTGCCGAACAAGGTGAAGAGATCCTTGAAGCCGTAAAAAAGATTAAATTTTATAATCCTAATGCGATGTATGTTTGCGATCCGGTGATGGGTGGCGACATCAATAAAGGCAGTTCTCTGCCACAAAATATTATTGATTTCTTCACTAAGCAAGCAATCAAATACGCTGACTTTATTACACCTAATTTATTAGAATTACAGATATTATCGAATCTGGAAATCAAAACCTTTAACGATGTGCTTAACGCAATAAAAACACTGCAAAATAAGCCGATTCAAGCCATATTGGTTAAAAATCTGCTACATGCTGGTAAAACGACGGAATTATTTGAAATGATTTTAGCCACACCATCGCAAAGCTATCATCTGGCTCGACCATTATATGATTTTCCACACCGTCCATTAGGCGTTGGGGATTTAATCTGTAGCCTATTTACAGCCCATTTAGTCAATGGACAATCCCAACTAACCGCCTTTGAACTCGCCGCCAATGCCGCCAATCACGTGCTTGATATCACCAAACAACAAAATGCCCGAGAGCTGGCGATTATTGATGCTCAGCAGTGGATTAAACAGCCGGATTTGAAGTATCGTGGGACACCGCTAGCATTATAAGGCAATTCAGATCGGTATTATCGTTTGGTCATAATCATTTTAGCTGCAAAATTTAAATAGTTTATTATTGTGCATGAATCAAAACTCTTTGGTCTCGACAAGATATGTTGGAGATCACGTCTTATTGTGGATTTTAAAAGGTATTACATTTTTTAGTAATTATTGTAAATTTATTTGAGATTTTTTCAGACCCTCAGTATCAACTTCTGCATTTTTTGTATGAGAGCACAACCATTCTTCAATTCTATCTATAAGTTGTTCATCGGTTAATTTAAATTTCCCTTTTAATGCACATTCCCAGATTATCAATATTTTCCAGCCTAACTTAGCTAATTTTTGTATATTTTTTGTATCGCGTTTGCAATTATCATTAATTTTATTAAGCCAAAATTCAGTATTTGAGTTAGGTAACTTAAATAAATTACAGTTATGTTTATGCCAAAAACAGCCATGAACAAAGATAATCGCTTTATATTGCTCAATAACGAAATCGGGTTTTCCTGGTAATTCTTTGATTTGAAAGTTGAAAGGAATGTCTAAGTTTTTTAATAGATTATTAATCCGAATTTCAATAAAGGTATTTTCCTTCTTTATTGCTTGCATATTTTTACGTCTAATCTCTTTAGAATGGACATCAACCATAAAGATTTATCTCTGTTTACTTATCTGACAATAAAACAGTTCTTATGTTATCAAGATATTGATGATTAACATAAGCTTTAATAACATCTACAGGATTTAAATAGAGGCATTTTATATGTGGAAATACTTTTAATATTTCTGATTGTTCAATTTGCTCGTGATTAAATTCTATGTGAGAAAAAGTATTATGATTTCCTGGAAAAATAAAGATATTATCTATTTTAATTAAATTTCGATGCACTAACTGTACTGCATTAAGGTAACAAATCTGCTTAAGTATATCACCTAAAGCAGGAAGCGATTCGCTATTATTATCTTTAGCATCATAGTATTTTGCATCAATAACTGCGCCAGTTAGTAATTTATCATCTTTGATAAAAATATCTAATTTCATTCCAGGTCTTTTAATATCTGATAAATGATTAGTTGTATGCTTATAAACAGGAATTGGAAGCCTGTTATCATTCGCTTTATTTGTTCCTCTTAATACAATGCGTAGCATATTTTCCCAAAGTTGTTCAAACTTTTTAATTCCTAAAACAAGTATTGTTGATTCAGTACCTGGCTCTTGACTTAAAAAAGTAATAAGGTTTTTTAGTAATTTTATTTCTCGATCTGAATAAGCTTGATTTAATTCTTTATTTAAAATGTAAATTTTTTCTTCGATGGTTAAAGTGGACTTTTCAAATTTAGCTAAATCAGGGGCAATCAATAAACCTGCTTTTCTGTTCAACCACCAGCTCAAACTGTGATCTAATTTATGTACTATTTCTGCGTGAATTTTAGAAATTTCATGGGTATGAAAGCTTGTGAATTTATAGCCATAATATTCAAGATAAAATGGAGTATTAGAATGTATAAAAATAGGAAGTTCTTTTTGGAATGTTCTTTTCCAGTTTATTTTACCTGAATTAACTAATTCTTTTTTAGACACTTTTTTGTATAAGCCATAAGTCTGATAATCGGATAGCAGCTCTTTGGCGAGAGTAAGATAACACAAACCAACTTCAATGTTTTCTTCATCATCTGAAGTTATGTGGGATTTATTTCGTGTTGCATACCTTTCTAACATAGACATTAGTAAGCAAGCAAATTCCATTTTGTTTATTTTCGAATAATCAGAACTTCTTGGAATAAACATATACACAGTATCATTGTTTATCATCATGCCACAGAAAGAGACATTATTACTATTTTTTGCTGTAAATAAACCGCGCTGATTAATTTCTTTTCTTAAAACTGATGGTAAGTCAGAAATATTATCTCGATCAGTAATAAATTTAAATTTCATTGTAATTGTCAAAATATATTTTATAACTAAAATAGTTTTTCTTGTAATTCAGGACAAAATATATCTTTTTTTTCTTCAAAACACTTAATAAGTTGCCCAAATGTTCTTATACTTGAATCAAAAATGATTGTTTTGGCTTGATGTCTTAATAAATCATCCCATAAGTAAATAAAAAGCTTATTCGTTAAGCCTTTTTCATTTATTTCATTGGTTGATAAAAAAAATGGCCCAAGATGACGATCTTCCGGAATATTAAATTCTGACAGACGTTCATTAATTTCTGTTGCTAATTTTCTCCAGGTAACACCAACTGTCTGATTATTGTTCGGAATATTGATAATTTTATCTGATGCTTTATCCATCTTAATTTGAATATATTCAAATTCCCAACGCCTTTTAAATGCAGTATCTAAAGGCATAACAGCTTGGTCACTACTGTTCATGGTAGCCAAAATAGATAGATTACCTGGCATCTGTAATTTAACTTTGTTATCAGGATAACCACCAATTTGATTTATCAAATAATCTACTAAGCTTTGATCCACAGGTTCAATTTCGTAACAACCAATTCCTTTTTCATCTCGGTCAAGAAGTTGAAATATTTCACCAAATACCATTGCAGCTTGAGCTCGGTTAATTTCTTCAATAACCAAATAATGGTGTATTTGAGGATTTTTCAATGCATTAACATAAGATTGAATAAAAGGACCTGGCATGAAATGATAGCTACATTCATTATTATCGTTCATCGCTGGTTTAAGCATACCTAAAAAATCGCTATATTGAGTGTCAGCATGAAAAACAGTATGTATACAATCTCCACCTTTAGTCAGTTGATCTATTTGGTAACTTTTTCCAGTTCCAGGAGCTCCATAAAAAATGATATTACGCCCAATATCAATTTCATTTTTATCAATTAAATTCTTTAGTGCCTCTTTGAGCTCAGAATTTAGGCATATTTTTATAATTTCGTATAATTTATCTGAGCTGGCTAGTATAACATTCATAGCCAAATTTAAGGCGGATTGGATAACATCACTTCTGTTTAATTTTCGACCGGAAGATGATGTTGTTGATTTTATCCACCAATCAGGATCAGAAATAAAATAACTTAAATATTTTCTATCATTGTCATTTAAGTTATTAAGCTCTTTTTTGATATCATCAACCCAATCTTTTGCTTCAGGTAGATTTTCCCAATCTCTACAAGGTAATTTTCCTAAAAAATTTTTCTTAGAATCAGAGGATAATTTTTTCTTTTTAGAAATATTATTTATGATAGTATCAAACTTATTTTTATATTTTTCTAATTCTTCAAGAAGAGGGGCAAAAGCATATGCATAATAGAGACAGGTTGTAGAGAAATTAGCTCGAAGGTTCTCATTGTTAGTATAAATAATGGAGTAATCATTAATACATAAATGTGTACCTGTTTTATTAGTTTGTTTAAAATATTCTGTAGCATGCTTTTTGAGCAGGACTTTAAATAAGTGATCTAATCTAATTTCTTTGTAGTTTGGGAGCGTACTCCATTTTTTTCGGCATTCCAGAATAACTTTATCAAGATCTTTTAACATATTTCATCAATCCCATTTTTACAGCAAAATATTGACTGTTTAAATATCCAGTGCTATTATCCGGGAATAAAACGGATAACTCACTTTTTAATTAATATTGTACTAGGATACCTACATATGAATGAAATTTCATCATTTATTGAACAAAAGCGAATGAAAATAGGACTAACCCGAAAAGATTTTGCCCGATTATTAGGTATGAATGAAAATGGAGAGAGAACCGTACGAGGTTGGGAAAAAGGTGAGCACACACCGTCTAAAGCAACTTTAGAATTGATTAGCCAATTACATGATAATTGCCCTTTTAAACAAAAAGAGTCGACTGTTCAAAAATTTACGTTTATTGACTTGTTTGCTGGGATAGGTGGTATACGGTTGCCATTTCAGGAACTAGGTGGAAAATGTTTGTTTACTTCAGAATGGGATAAGTTTGCTCAAAAAACTTACACTGCTAATTTTGGTGAGGTACCGAGTGGAGACATAACTAAAATAGCTGCAAAAGACATTCCTGATCATGATATTTTATTAGCAGGTTTTCCTTGTCAGGCTTTTTCTCAGGCGGGATTAAGAAAAGGATTCAATGATACCAGAGGCACAATGTTTTTTGAGATTCAAAAGATTCTGGTTGAAAAAAGGCCGAAAGCATTTTTACTTGAGAATGTTAAACAACTAAAAGGCCATAATAAAGGTAATACGTTAAAAACAATATTAAATATTTTAGAAGGTCATAATATTGGCCATATTCCCGATGATATTCCGTTATCTGGCGAGGCGAAAGAAGCTTTATCAAGTAAATTAAATTATCAGGTTTTTTATAAAGTATTGCGAGCCGCTGATTTTGGAGTACCACAAAATAGAGAAAGAATTTTCATTATTGGTTTTGACAGAGATTATTATGATCATATTGATTTCAATATTTTATTCAAATGGCCGCAACCTCCGTGTATACCAACAAAGCTAGGAGACATCCTTCAAACTGAAAATGAAATTGATGATAAATATACTATTTCTGAAAAACTATGGGATGGTCATCAACGAAGAAAAAAAGAACATACCCAAAAAGGTAATGGCTTTGGTTATAGTTTATTTAATTCAAACAGTGAATATACTAATACTCTAAGTGCTCGTTATTATAAAGATGGTAGTGAAATTTTAATTGACCAATCAGACTTAGGAAAAAGGCCTCGTAAATTAACACCGAGAGAATGTGCCAGATTACAAGGTTTTCCTGATAATTATATTATTAACGCTGTATCTGACGGACAAATGTACAAACAATTTGGAAATTCTGTTACAGTGCCGGTTGTGAAAGCTGTAGCAAAGCAACTATTAGCGGCATTTACTTTAGCTAATCAGATGAAAGATTCTGAAAGTTTTACATCTGATCATTTAAAAGGTTTAGTTGATCGAGCGATCAGGGATAAAAACTGGACTGAGGCTGAATTAGTTTTTAATAAAATGAAATTGCAACATTCTAATAAATAAAATCATTAGTATAATAACAGCAACCGCATCAAGCCAAATCAATGCGGTTGTTGTATAAAAATTACACCTTAAACGTAACCCACGGTTTAAGTTTAACCACTGTTTGAATCAAACCGGCGTTTTGTTGTGCTTCAATTACAGGTGTGATCGGTTTATAGGCGGTAGGGGCCTCTTCACGTAGCCGTTCTTCTTTTAAGGTAATACATTGCCATGGCAAGTTGACCTTATCATATTCGACTTTTTTGCTACGCATAGCTTGTCGTCTTTCTGCTCGACCTGCACCGTGTGAACAAGACCATAACCAATCTGCATTACCTTTTCCTACTGCCACATAAGAGTGATCACCCATCGAACCTGGGATTAAAGCTATCTGACCAGCATAAGCAGGCGTTGCCCCTTTACGATGAATATTCATCTCATGTTCAGGCAAAATGATATTGTGCGAAATGTCGACCACGAGTTGACTATCATCTTGATGAAAAATAGTTGCAAGCGATTTACGTATCAATTCGGTAATCACAATTCGATTAATCCAAGCATAACGCGCGGCAACGCCCATAGCGTGTAAATAGGCTTGTGCATGACTATCTGTTAAACCAAACAATCCTGATTTTGGTTGCTTTTCATTAGTCGGCCATAAAGCTTTTGCTCTATCTTGCCAACGCTGACCAATGTAAAAACCAACATCACGCGATCCGGTATGAATCATGACGACGACACTATTTTTTTCAAGACCTAATTGATAAGCTAAATGTCGATCGATAATATCATCAACAATTTGTAACTCGACAAAATGGTTGCCAGATCCGACTGTACCTAAACTCGCAGGGCGGATAATATCGCGTTTTTCAAAAAAGGCTTCAGGCGCATACTGACTATCTGCCTTAATTAAGTGATTACCCGATATTTTATTAAGCTCTGCGTGTAATCGTTCATAATTAACTGAATTCCACAAACCTTGCTGCGGTAATGCCGATAACCATGCTCCAAGACCTTGATCGAATAATGCTTGAAAAGATTGCGGAGTAACAGGTACATCACGTTCATCTTGCAATAACACACGTTTTAACTGCGCAATAATTGTCGATTTTTGTTCACACACCTGATCAAAGCTTAAACCGGTGGTAAAAAGCCGCATACCGCAATTAATATCGGTACCAATTGCTGCCGGGATAATTAAATCCTGAGTAGTTGCAACAATACTACCAACAGGCGCAACCGCACCTGGATGAAAATCAGGTGTAGCACGAGCCATGCAAACTTTCCCTACACTATTAGGAACGCTCACAGATGCAAAGTTCAGTAGCTGTTCTACCGCTTTTTGCTCTAATGGCAATGGACTCGGTAACAAAATCTGAGCAGAAGTATTTTCTTTATTTAAAGTATAAATATCATTATTAAAATGACTTTCAATCCCAAGACGGGACAAACGTTTTTGTAAACGGGAAAATGTAGACATAATAGCCACCTAGAAAACAATAAAAAAGCGTCTCCTCAAATTGAGAAGATAATTACTGTTTTCCTGCAGCAGCACTATTCAGGAAAGCGGATGAATTCTATACGCTGATTATTTATTTGTAAAGGATAAAATTGATATAGTAAGCCTGATAAATTTATTTTTATGACTCGCTCATTTGCTTTAAAATAGCAAACTCACCGATAAATTGATGAAGTTTATTTAAATCTTAAAAGGTGTTATTGATGGTCAACCTTGGCAGATTGATATTCAAAAGCAGCAGATCATTTTGGGTGATGATTTGTATTTTTCAATCCAAATATTGGGAAGGTTTTCCTATGCTTCTGAAACTTGGCTTTGGGCTTAGGCAAGTGTTAACACACTATTTGCTTACTAAAGATTAGCACGTGACTTTTAATGACGGTTCGAAGCTAATTGCAGTAAAAGAAAAATATCAAATCACTGCTGAATCTGATCATTTATCGCAATGAGTTAAACTCAATGGCTAGAGGGCTCACTCGTGCTAATTCAAAGTAAAATAGACAAATACGGTGATTAAATGGACAAAAAAGCAAAAAAGATTCTGTTTCAAACCTATTGGAAAAATGGCTGGAAGGACAGAAAGGAGATAAAAACAGAGCCGAACGACTTCGCGTATGCGAAAGAAAAAGGATTAATGTTTGATCCCATTACCATATCACACGATGATTGTGTCAATAAAATCATAAACATCGTCGCCACAATCACACTTGAACACGTTGCCAAGGCCTTTTTGAGCAGCTTATCAACGCGGCGACTTGATTGGCGCTCAGGTATTGCATCATACTTTATCGCAAAATTAATGACTGCGCATCAATATACGCCAGTCGTGTCTGGTCAATCTTATCAAGATGGCCAAATGAGTCATTCATCCTATACGTGTCAAGTCTGCCGAGATCTCAAATATGGCATGATAGGTAATGAAAACTACGTCAAAGCAGATTTAAATATCTTAAACTTTGAACGAATAAAGTGGGGAGGAGTGCGTCATGGTGATTTACTTTATACCTACTTTGATCTCATGCAATTCACTAAACAGGCAATCTCTGAACCGACCAAAGATGATATAGCTATTTTAAAAGGGATATTAGCCATTATTGCATCCTGTCAGCAAGATGATTACCTGGGTTCACTGAGTGATAAACTGACGGATGTACCTAACTTTAAATCCAATCAGGATGAACGTAACACCATTATTGAGATTTTGGCTTGTGTGGGGATTTTACAACCCGCTTCTTATGAGCGCCCAACAAGGGGAAAACACGATTGGGTATATGCCACTTATTGGCGTGGTCAGGATAAATACAATCAACAAATGGTGAAGCAATTATTTGGTCTTTAATGCATGATCTCTAATTTGCTCTAGGGGCTGTTAATCTCATCCCAACTCAGCCCACCAAATATTTTTTTAGCCTGTCGGCATCATTACTCTTCTGTTTTTTCGTTCTCGAAATCGCAAAAAGCTCTATTTTACAAGGGCTGGTCAAAGCAGATTGTTTCTGCTCCTGTTCACATTGTGTAGTGAGTGATAAGCCCAACAGCGACGAGAAACAGATTTACCATTAAATATCAAATCAAAGCAACGGCACATGTTGAATGTCGAAAAGATGCTAATGTGATTAATGAAATCCCAATGGCAAACAAAGATATTGATGCTGTTATGGCTGCGCAAAATGCATTGGTCGAGATAGTGCATCAATTAAGGCAAGTGGTGGGTGTGAAGGGATAAAAATTATCGAGGAGCAATCCTCGATTTCAATTAATATTTACTGCTATCAACTTTAAATTACCAAACTTACTAATTACCATAATTTTCTTCGATAAGATATTTGCAGATTTTCCTTTAGGTTAGTGCAATAGGTTTCGCCTTAAAAACTGCCGTGCAATATTGAAGTTCAGGTGTTCAGGCGACCGAGGGGTTCAAACCAACCCCTCTGGCTCCCCGTTCCACTGCGCGTGGGGCGTAATGGCGGATATTTGACCGGTTTGGGTGAGGCGTTGGTTCAGATGTTAATGGCATAAATGAAGAATAGATGTTAAGACATAGTAATTTTTTGCAAGATGGATTGCAGAATTTGATTAAATTCTTATTTATTTTATAAAATTTTAAAAACATTATTAAAGCCTACTGAAAGGGGGATTGTTTTCCTCTATTTGTATTGTCAGTCAAATTCGTACCTTATAGTTCTTTTATTTAAATTTTTAATATCAACTTAGTAATTCAGGTTTTTATTCATAAATAATTCCTCAGGGTTTTAACTTAATGAAATTTGATATATTTGCTATTAAAACAAAATAACTATAACCTTATATTAAGGTCGTTTCAGTAGCTCAAGATTAGTAAATAGTTAACGTGGTTCCTGTCAATTTAGCCTATAGAATGATATGACTTAACAGATTTAATGATTAAATATTTTTGTGAGTAAATAGAGTTTTATTTATCTTCGAGTCTCTAATTTTTAGAAGGATAATTTTAATGATTCATCCAGAGGAAAAAGAAATATTTTCACTTGATGATATTTCTCAAGATGAACGATTAGCTCGGTTATTTAAAGGAAAAGACAAAAATTGTGTAATACAATTGTGGATATTACAAATTAAACAAAAAGAGCAGAAAAAGGTTGTAAGTCATATAATTTATGGACGGATATTTCCATATAGTTATGCTAATCAAAAATGGTCTGCAACCAGTAATCCTAAAAGAATAATAATAGAAGATAATGAAATAAAATTAATACAAGTTAATCTCTATTATCAAAATAAAGATACACGTTTATTGATTGAGAGTCTAGAAAGCCAATATTCATTATCAGAGATAAGTAAAAAAATAGGATTTGAGTTTTCCGATAAACTTGAACAAGAAATTGGCAATGTAAAAATTAGCTATCCAGTCATTTACCGACCAGTAATGTATTTATTTAATAAAGATGCGCATCTTATTAATTCATTGTCAAGCCCTCATCATAGTGCTGGTTCGTATAGTGCGGCATTAATTCAAAGTCAAAAAAAAGAATTATTTCAAATGGATGGTGATTATTGTCAAGAGTTGCTTAAATTCATTATAACTGAATTAAATGCTATGACCGGGCTACAATTTAGAAAACAAGATTATAGGCGGTTAGGTGATATTGAATTATTGGTATTTCCAACACTTGATGATCATGAAAAAGAATTACTCAATGTTATGTTCAATAAAGAAATAATAAAAGTACAATTTGATACTCAACAATTACCTTTTTATCGTTCATTTTATATAAATTTTACACTATTAAATGATGACCAAATAATCCATTCAACTTTAAATAAGATGGATAAACAAACAGATCATATTTTTAGAAGTGAAATGTCCATTGCTAAAAAAATGGGCGTAATAGTAGATTCACTTGAAATCAAAATATATGGGCAGAAAAAAGAGAATACCGAATTAGTATTATGTACTATCTGGCAAAATCACTATATCTGTGAAATAAGTTTAAATATTATGCCCTCATTTAATGAAGGTAATAACAAAATTCAGTCGGATTGGTTAGAAAAGATCATTCAACAAAAGGATGCTAAAATTAGGTTAAATTTAGTTCAAACTATAAAAAATAATTATAAGCCAGAACCAACAATAATTGGCGGGCGCCAAACTGATTCTTGGGTGACCATTAATAAGCATTTACTCAAATTATTGGAGAAAATTGACCCGAGGCCTTCACAGGGTATGTTTTTTGAAAAAATAGGAGATAGTAATGGCCTAGCACGCTTAGAATTTGTCGAATGGCTTAGAAAGATACTTGAGACTAAGCGCAATTCTCAGGTTTTTTTATTTGATCCTTATTTTGACAGTGCTGGTATTAGTCTGCTAGCTCTTAATATGAAACATGAATGCGAATATACTGTTTTTATCTCATTACCAGATAATAATAACAAAAAAAATGATGATGAAGATAGAATTAAACGCTTACTTTCAAGTTGTGAAAAATTAGATTTCTCAATTGGAAACCAGAAATTAAAAATATATAATATCGAAAAAGGTTCATTACATGATCGTTACTTACTAATCATGGCCGGTAATCGATTAGTTTCAGGATTTCATTTATCAAATTCAATTCAGCATGCCAGTGAAAACTATCCCTTATTAATTACGCCAATACCATCAGATACACTAATCAAGGTTGGTAATTACGTTGAATCACTTTTAGAAAAATCAAATTTACAATTATTGTTTGATTCCCAAAAAAATACCTCTGCATCTAATTTGCTCATAAAACAAGAAGAACAACTATTTGATAATAAATGGGCAGGTCATATTTTAGCAGATTGCATTAAAGAAGAATCATTAAGAACATTAACTGGACTCAAACTAAAAAATAGACTGGAAGAAATTAGAGTATTAAAGGGGATATCTATAAAAACTGATATTTTGCAAGGAATACAACACTATTTATCCTCTCTTAACAATGACTCTACTTACTTCTATGAAAAGTGGTGCGCATTGAGTGATATTTTTGCCTCATCATTTACCGATAATAATATTAATCAACTAGAGCTTTATGATAAACAACAATTTATAGAACAATTGGTAATATTTTTGAAGATTAATTATAAAAAGATATATACACCTACAGATCCCAATAAAAAAGTAACTATCGAAATAGATTCTATTATCAAAGAACCCTTTGAAAAATTATTGCAATCTAGCAAAAGAATTGAACATTTTAGATATCAAATAAAATTTTCCTTTTTAACTTGGGCTGATGTTTTTGCAATCAAAATACTTTGGCAATTTTCACCAGAGCGTTTGATTGATGTTCTTGACAGTATCATGGAAATTATTCAGAAAACGAATCGAGATAATTATATTTTTCCTCATGCAATTTTAATTCAATCACTTGGTGAAATTTCATTGAGTGCTCAAATTAGAATTACCAATAAGCAATTAAATGCACTTCTTGATAGTGACTATCCTTTATTTAAATGGATGGGGCTAAATGTATTCAAATTCAGGTTGGAAAAGGATTCTGATTTACAAGAGTTTAGAAGGTATGTTGGTCAAGTAAATTTAATTGAAAAAGTGCAAATCATTGGTTGGTTTTTAGTCAAAACAGGTATAAGAACATCACATATTCAATCACAGATATTTTATGAGTTATTAGCATTATTGTTTGAAATTTTACCAACTAAACTTGAAGAAGAACAAACTATATTGTTGATTAACTCTTTACGCCAAAACATGACAAAAATTTCTTATAGTGAACCATGGATATCAGACAATATTATTATGCCATTATTAGAACAAGAAAGAATTTCAGCTAACGACCTAAGTAAAATTTGGTTACAAGATTTATTATCTGACTTAAATGGTTATTTAGTAAATCAAACTATTTTATTTCAAAAAGAAGTTGAAGGTAATTTAACGCTGATGGCGGCATTTTTATTCAGTCAAAGTGATTATTCACAACAAATTATCTCATTGCAACCATTTCAGCAAATTATAAAAAAATGCAAAAGAGAAATATTAAAACCATTGGCAAGTACAGCAGATTGGAATAAATGGGATAATGCATTAGCAATTATTTTTTGGATTAAATCTTTCTTAGAATTAGTAGTTTTTTATCTTGATAAGCCAAATAACATTGAAGATGTTATCTTGCTTTTAAAGCAAGAGTTGGAAGAATTAATTTTGCAAAAACTGATTTTAGAACATCAAGATGAACAAAGCATCTATTTTTATATAATGGATTTTATGAAAGGCATAATTGATAATAAAGAAAACTTGCGATAGCAATAACCGGATATGACTGTAAGTTGTTTTTTAGGGATTTTATCTTTTTAAGTCGGAATTGGTATAAAAGAGCTATATCAATTGTCCTTTACTTTCCCCAAAATCCTCTCAACTTTTTTCGGAGTAACTTCCATTAATTTTGCAATAGTTTCAATATCAACACCTTTATTAAGCAAAGCATTTGCTAATGCTTTAGCTTGTGCTAGTGCTGCTTCTTTTTGTTCTTTTTCGGCTTTTGTTTTGTCTTTCTCTGCCTTAATTTTATTGTTAGCAACCGCTAACTTCTCTTTGGCAATCAACTTTTCTTCTTTACGGATGCGTTCAACCACTTGATAAGTTGGGACGTATTTTAGGCTTTGCTCTAACTCGTCCATAAGTTTAGTACTGCGGAAGCTGATATAGGATTTAGGGGTGATGATTAGGTGGTCGATTAGGTCGATATTTAAAATTCGTCCGACTTGGATTAGGCGATCGGTGATATCTTTATCCGCTTCGGAAGGTGTCAGCGATCCTGACGGGTGATTATGAACTAATATCACGCGTGAGGCGTTTTTCATTACCGCAACACGAAATACATTCATCGGTTCAACGTCGACCGATTTATAACTGCCAAGTGCAATCAGTTCAATATACAGGATATAACCAGCTTGATTCATCCCAATCATCCAAAGATGTTCTTTTTCTTGGTCGATTTGGTTATCACGCAATAACACACGTTGCATAATGCTGTAGACATCGTCTGTGCCTTCAATATAGCGTTTGTCATGCTTAGTCAGTTTAATATCCATCGTATCACCTTGTAAAATCAATTAAAAAATAATATAGCATATTTTTCTTAGGCTTAGCAGAAGTTAATTAATCTTTGTTATACCTGTGCTGGCATATTTTATGTTTACCTGATAGGTTCATCGTAAACTGCAATAACATTCATTTAGTATTTAGATTGGATTATAATTCTCCTAATTTTTATTATAAAACGCCTAAAATAACAGCAGATAATTCAATATCAATCATCCAATTTAATAAGTTTAACAGTATAAAATAGGTGGGCGATTTTTTGGCTAGTTCTTGCAATTGATTATTGCTTCAATGCAAGCTTACTTCTTACTTCTTACTTCTTACTTTTTGCAACCCAATAATCGAATAATGACAGCATAATAAAATTGCCGGATAGATTATAAAATTAAGGGTTATCATTGATGTGATACCTAACATCCCCATAATAAAATCTAGATTAAAAGCCAATTTATCAGTATCTTCTATTACTAACATTGGGACAATAGGCGGCATTGCGGGAATTATAATACCAATTGGCACGCCTAAAATGACTAATCCAAGTGGTCGTTTTATTTTATTTAAAAGAAAGATTGAAATCAGAATAAAACAGAAATAACACAAACCATAACATATCAAATAATATAATTCTGGTGTGCGATGTTTTGCGATAATTATTCGATAACACCATTGGTAACTTAGATAGGCGCCGATAAAATTAAATAAGATGATAATTAATAAATTAATTAATTTCATTAGGCCGTCCTTTTGTTGTTTTCAATCTTTTCATCACTTCAATTAAAAGCAAGTTAGCTACTTTATTCAAGACAAAATCATTTTTCTTTTGAATACTACTTATAAATTTTTTTTTAATCAATCTCAAGGTAGTTCTACGGACAAAAGTATGGATAAAGAGATAGATTCGCCACCGCAGCCAATTAAACGTAAAAAGAAGCTGATTATATTAACGCTATTATTTCTTTTTTTTGCTTTGGCTTATGGCGTTTATTGGTTTATGTTTAGTCGATTTAATCAATCAACTGATAATGCCTATGTTATGGGTAATCAGGTCCCGGTTGATGCGCAAGTAAATGGTGGAATAGTAGAGATTAATGTCGATAATAACGATTTTATTCAACAAAATGATGTGATAGCAACGATTGATGCAGTTGATGCAGAAAATGAATTTGGTTATGCCAAAAATGTGTTAATCAAAGCGATTAGAGAGTTGCATCAAATTCAGATCACAAATGAAAAACTTTCAGCCAGCATTCAGTTAAAACAAGTCACGTTAGACAAACTTAAGCAAGATCTTGTACGCCGGGAGAATCTTTGGTCACGAAAGGTCATTTCAAAAGAAGAGATTATTCATGCAAGGCAAGATGTCGATTTTGCTATTAATGATTTAAAGATATCTCAGCATGAATTAGCCATTAATAATGCGCTACTAATGAAAACGCCATTATTAGAACAACCAAGTATTCAGCAAGCAATTTTTAAATTAAAACAAGCTTGGCTTAACTTAAAGCGAACCAAAATCACCGCACCTGTAACTGGGTATGTCGCGAGGCGAAGTGTCCAAGTTGGTACACAAGTGACTAAAGGTGAGCGTTTAATGGTTATTGTTCCGTTAGATCAAGTATGGGTAGAAGCAAATTTTAAAGAGGTACAGTTAAACGATATTCGTATCGGTCAGCCAGTTACCTTAGAAAGTGATTACTATGGTGAAAAAGTTGAGTATAAAGGAAAGATAAGTGGTATTGCGATGGGTACTGGCGGTGCTTTTTCTTTGCTACCTGCACAAAATGCGACAGGAAATTGGATCAAAGTGATTCAACGTTTACCGGTACGGATTGAATTAGACAAAGTGCAACTTAAACAATTTCCATTACGTATAGGCTTATCAATGAATGTGAATGTGGATACGCATGATACGACAGGTAAGCTTTTAACCGATATTCCAGCGAAGACGATAAAATATCAAACGGATTCACTTTCTTTTGATGAAACTGAATTTGAGCAGCTCGTTAAGAATATTGTAAAAAACAATTTTTACGCTACACAGGTTGTTCAATGATGCAGAGCATACCGTCTTTATCACCTTTAACCGGCATCAGATTTATTCTACTAATTATTTTATTAGCGGTAATCGCGTTTTTACAGATTTTGGATTTAACAATTACTAATGTGGCATTATCAACCATTACGGGTAATCTTGGTGCTTCAAATTCGCAAGGAACGTGGGTTATCACCTCTTTTGCCGTTGCTAATGCTATTTCGATCCCCTTAACGGGATGGTTAGCTCAGCGTTTTGGTGAAGTGAAATTATTTACTTATTCTATCTTATTTTTCGTAGTCACTTCTTGGCTTTGTGGCATTTCAAATAGTTTAGCCATGCTGATTTTTTCAAGATTATTGCAAGGTATGGTTTCTGGACCAATCATCCCTCTATCGCAAAGCTTGCTATTAGCGTATTGCCCACCGGCCAAAAAAAATATGTCATTAGCCATATGGTCAATGACAATTATTATTGCGCCAATCTGTGGTCCAATTCTAGGTGGTTGGATTAGTGATAATTATTTTTGGGGATGGATCTTTTTAATCAATATTCCTTTCGGGATCATCATTTGGTTTGGTGTTCACCTTTTATTAAAAGATCGTGAAACGGCTACCAGCAAATTACCCATTGATAGGATTGGATTAGTTTTATTTATAGCTGGCGTGGGATGTTTACAACTGGTATTAGATAGAGGAAAAGAGCTTGATTGGTTTAATTCTAATCAGATTATTATTCTTTCTGTATTAGCTGTTGTTTTTATTAGTTATTTTATTATTTGGGAACAAACAACAGATTATCCAATTATTGATTTATCCGTTTTTAAATCCCGAAATTTTACCATTGGCACAATTTGTATCAGTTTGGCATTTTTACTCCATATTGGCACGCTGGTTATTCAACCACAATTATTACAACGTGTGTTTGGTTATACTGCAACTTACGCCGGTTTAGTGTTGGCGCCAATTGGTTTGGTTCCTATTTTTCTTGCGCCAATAATTGGCCGATTTGCTTCAAATGTTGATATGCGAAAAGTGGTGACGTTTAGCTTTATTGTGTTTGCACTCTGTTTTTTTTGGCGAGCATATACATTTGAATCAAACATGACTTTTGCTGATGCAGCATGGCCGCAGTTTTATCAAGGTTTTGCGATAGCGTGTTTTATTATGCCATTAAATATTATTATTTTATCTGATATTCCTATTCATAAATTAGCAATTGCCGGCAGTATCTTTAACTTTTTTAGAACGTTGTCGACATCAGTTGGTACCTCGTTAACCGCTACTTTATGGGAGCGTCGTGAAGTGATTCATCATAGTCAATTGACTGATATAATTTATCAAAATTCCCAAGCATTAAATTACACTTATCAACAGTTCAATCAACTAGATTTATCTAACATGCAAGTATCAGCTATGCTGGCACAACAGATTACCAATCAAGGTTTATTAATTGGCATTAATGAAATATTTTGGCTATATGGTATGATATTTTTAGGTTTAATTGGTATAGTATGGTTAGCAAAATCTTCAGTGAAGGTTAATTGATACTTGGCTAATCAAGTCAATGTGATTTTTATTTTGTGGCAGGAGTTAAGTATCAATCATTGGTATAGTATTCAGATATAAAATAAGCAGGAGAGCGCATTTTGCATATTGATTCAGTGATTCAATTAGATGAACAAGACTCAGCAACTTTGTACTTTCTCCATAACGTTAATACCGATTTTCATCGCCATCCTTGTTTACAATTAACGATATCACTAAACGATATTTTTTTAAGTTTAGAAACAGAAGATAAAAAGTATCGTGAATTTGGTTTTATTATTCGTTCAAATCTGTCACATAAATTAAATACAGCTTGCGCTATCAATTTTTTACTCGAACCCGACGCGCCTTATTTTCATTTATTGTCACATTTTACCGAAAACGATCCTATTTATCGTTTATCGCGTGAAGAAGCCTCAATACTGGCACAATATTTTATACATACTATTGAAAATAAACAGGTATTCGACATACGGCATATTGTTAATCTATTATATCGCCCTAATACAAGTTGTCTTTGTCGGCAAGATAGTCGAATAGTTAAAGCGACCTCAATAATTTCATTATTGCCGGTTAAACAGATATCCTCAAAAGAAATTGCTGATAAAATTTATTTATCCGAAAGTCGTTTTTTACATCTATTTCGAGAAAATCTAGGTATTAATTTCCGAGGCTATCTGTTATGGAAAAGATTGCGTGATGTTATTAACACGCTTGACGCATCGGCAACATTAACAACGTTAGCTAATAATATGGGCTTTGCCGATTCAGCTCACTTTAGCCGAACTTGTGTTGCAAGTTTCGGATTAAGGCCCTCAGAGCTGAAACGAGCGTTAATTTATAATCAAAAAATGCCAAACAATAAACATGGTAAACATATTTATTGTTTGCATAAGCCAGCAGAAAAGTAACTCACTATACCCAGCTGAACCATTCAATTCTGCGTTAATTTTAGTATGTTAAAAATTGCTAATTATTTTCGTGCAACAAATACATAGCCTCATAAGGTTGTAATACCATTTCACCTTCAAACTCTGTTTGATTTGAGTAATTACTTAACAAGTTTTGCCAAGAACTATTTTCCAATGCTTTAGGCAATTGCCATTTAACCGTATTTTCGGTCAGATTGGCTATCACAAGTAATGTTTGATTATTCCAATGTCTGACATAGCACCAGCAATTAGCAACATCAGGCGTTAGATCTTGATAGTCGCCGAAAATAAAGATCGGATATGTTTTGCGTAATTTGATTAAGGTTTGATAGCAATAAAAAATGGAATTAGGATCGTCAAGTGCTGCCTTCACATTGATTTTTGGGTAATTGTTTGCCACCTCAATCCAAGGTTTACCTTGACTAAATCCGGCGTTGACGGTGTTGTCCCATTGCATTGGCGTTCGGCTATTGTCCCGTGATTTACTGGCAAGAATCGCTAACATATCAGACTCTGACACACCTTCGGCAATTTTTTCTTGGTAGATGTTAAGACTTTCCACATCTTTATATTGCGAAATATGAGTAAAATGGGGATTGGTCATCCCGATCTCTTCACCTTGATAAAGATATGGCGTGCCTTGTAGTCCATAAAGAATCATTGCCAGCATTTTGGCCGATTCGCTGTGGTATTGGTCTTCATTACCTAAACGTGACACAATGCGAGGTTGATCGTGATTACACCAGAAAATCGCATTCCATGCCTTACCGTGCATACCCATTTGCCAATAGCCGAGTATCTTTTTGAGTTCAAGTAAATCAGGCTTAGCCAGCGTCCATTTTTCCCCATTTGGATAATCAATTTTTAAATGATGAAAATTAAACGTCATGGTCAACTCTTTGCCATCCAATGCGGCATATTTTTGACAGTTTTCAAGCGTAGTGGACGACATTTCACCCACGGTTTTTAAACCATTAGGTTGAAAAGCATCTTGACTTAACTCTTGTAAAAATTCGTGTATTTTCGGGCCATCCGTATAATATTTTCGTCCGTCACCTTGTACGTCATCCGGAAAGTCTTGCTGTTTAGAGACCAAATTAATCACATCAAGCCTTAATGCATCAACCCCTTTATCCGCCCAAAATTGACAGACGTTTTTAATCTCTTGGCGGACAGTTGGATTTTCCCAATTGAGATCGGCTTGCTGCTTTGCAAACAGGTGTAAATAGTATTGTCCTGATTGCTCATGCCACTGCCAGGCTTTGCCGCCAAATTTAGATCGCCAATTGTTGGGTTCTGATCCGTCAGCTTTGGCATCTTTCCAAATATAAAACGATCGAAATGGGCTGGTTTTATCTAAGGCGGATTTAAACCATGGATGCTGTGTTGAAGTATGGTTAAATACCATATCCATCATAATCCGGATATCACGTTCATGCGCCTGCTTAACCAATAATTCAAAGTCGTCCATCGTGCCATAAGCCGGATCAATATCATAATAATCCGATACATCATAACCATTATCAACTTGCGGAGAGGGATAAATTGGCGTTAACCAAATCGCACTAATGCCCAAATTTTTCAGATAATCTAATCGACTAATAATGCCTAATAAATCCCCCGTTGAACCCGCGCCACTGGCTTGAAAGCTTTTGGGATAGATTTGATAGATAGTACCATTTTGCCACCACGGGATATCTATTTTATTCATTGCTTACTCTTTATTTTTTAATCTGACATGAATTAACCATTCAGTAATCGAATGGTTAACGGATATTAATTCGTGTTTAGCGAATATCTAATGTGCCTTTTTTCAATTTTAATTTATAAACAGCTGCTGTTAAAACAATTGGCACAACTATTGTCACCAACATAGCTAAGGCATAAATTCCCCAATAAACGGGTTGAATCGATAAGATGCCTGGTAATCCGCCGACTCCAATACCATTAGATAACACACCAAATAGACCACAAACTAAGCCAGCAAACGCAGCACCGATCATGGCACATAGCATCGGGAATTTATAACGTAAATTGATTCCGTACATAGCTGGTTCAGTCACGCCCAGATAAGCTGATATGGCAGCCGGAACCGACACTTCACGTTCGTTATGTTTTTTACTAACTAAAATAATGCCAACAACCGCCGAGGCTTGAGCAATATTGGATAGGGCAATAATTGGCCAAATCGGTGTGCCCCCCATATTTTGGGTCATCTGCATATCAATGGCCAACGTTGTATGGTGAATACCGGTGATCACCAACGGTGAGTATAAAAAACCAAAAATGGCTGAACCAATAAAGGCATAATCACCCGTCATCAAATATCTAACCCCATAGGCAATACCATTACCTAACATACGCCCTAAAGGACCTAATAAAAAATGCGCTAAAAAAACAGCAAGTAGTAGTGATACAATCGGAACAATCACTAAAGTAAGATAATCAGGGATAATTTTACGTAATCGCGTTTCGATCCATCCTAGTGCTAAACCGGCAAAAATCGATGGAATCACTTGTGCTTGATAGCCGACTTTTTGGATAGTGAACCAGCCAAAATCCCACACTTCAGGTATTTTACTGCCAAGATCGTAAGCATTCATCAATTGTGGTGAAACCAATGTTATGCCTAAAACGATACCTAACACAGGCGACCCGCCCATTTTTTTGACTGTAGACCAGCAAATTGCCACCGGTAGAAAATGGAAAATTGCTTCACAAGGTAGCCAAAGTATATTGTAAATAGGTGCTAACCAATGATAAGTTTCAATTAATGGCTTATCATCTATGGTGGGCATATCACCAATAATGTTGCGTAATCCCAATAACAAACCACCTGCAATTAAAGCAGGCAGCAAGGGTACAAAAATTTCAGCTAAGTTCGAAATTAATCTTTCAAAAACAGACATATTTTGTTTAGATGCAGCTTTTGTTTGTTCTTTGGTTGCTTCAGTTAAATTTAACTGCTGGATTAGTACTTTGTAATAATCATCCACATTCGTGCCAATAATCACTTGAAATTGCCCAGCATTGTTAAAGCATCCTTTGACAAAAGGTAATGCTTCGATAGCTTGGATATTGGCGGTTTTAGGATCAACCAAAGCAAACCTTAATCGAGTCAAACAGTGGCTTACACTCGCAATGTTTTGTTTGCCGCCAACAAATTCAATTAATTGCATGATCGATTCTGTTGATATTTTCGAATCTTTAGCCATCGCAAGTCTCCTTTCAATTAGTACTTTCGCTGTTTTATTACATCAATAATTTGGCTATTTTATATCAATAGTTATCATAAATTGAATTCAATAAATAATAAATGGGAACGTTCCCAAATTGTGATTCAATTCACAATTTTTTAGCGTATAATTCGAATCAGATTGATTATTGATTCGTTAATTGGCAAGGAACCGTGATAGTTTTACCGTTAATTTTACCTTGTAACATATTAAGTAACTCTTGAGCAGCATAAATGCCGGCTCTATCAAAACCTAGTTCTATAACGACAGTTTGTGGAAACAAAAAAGTAAGCAGTTCACTATGACCAACGCTAGCCACAACGATATGATTGCATTTTTTTTCACTTAAATATTTATTTAGTCCTAATGCGATAGCATCGGTAGCACAAATGATAGCCGAAGGTGAATGCTTTAAAACTGATTGAGCAAGGTTATAGCCAGAACGGTAACTTAATTTGCCTAAGTAAGCATTAGGTATGGTGTGATGTGCTAAGCAACAATCTTGATAGGCTTGATATCGCAGTGCGCCAGTTGTTTGATCTTGCTTATCTACACCAATATAAGCAATATTTTGATGTTTTTTATTTTGGTGTAGATAGTTAAATAAATTTGTTACCGCTCCAACATCATCATAACAAACGCAAGTATATTCGGAAAACGATCTTGCCAATATCACACACCTATTTTTCCAGTCAGATAATAAAGATTTATCAAGCCCGGTAAACGCAAATATTACTACCGCATCTGCTTGTTTCTCTTTTAGCATTGCTAGGTGTTCTTGCACCTTATCAATGTTAAATTGGCTTTCCATAATGATAGGATCGTAACCACGCTGGTAAAAAATAGGTAACATTGAGCGCACTGCTTGATTTTCAGACATCGAATCAAGGCGAGTTACAATAATACCAATCACTTTATTACCATAACCACGCATTGCCCTGGCTGATTTTGATGGGGTAAATTGATACTGCTCAATTATCGCCATGACTTTATTACGCGTCACTTCCTTCACCATAGGATCGTGATTTATTACCCTTGAAACAGTAGACTTACTTACCCCACAAAGTTTGGCAATATCTTTAATGGTTAAGTTATTGGAAGACTCGCGCATAGTTAGTTCAGTGAATGAAAATCAGTTAAATCATAGTAATATAGTTTAAGGGAAATTGCGATATTCAGGTTAATTATCAAGTTATGTACAAAAAAGTTATCAATATAACTAGATATAAGTTAACCACTTATCTAATCAACCAAATATAAAATAAATATTGAGCTTAATTAAATACAGAAAATAAAGACATTAAATTTTTTTTAATTGTTTTGTTATCTTGTCTTAAATCAATAGTACAAAAATTTAATTTATGTCCTTGAATTAGGGCTCGTTCATTTATTGATTTATCCACTGTTGGATAAAGTAACATACCTGATGCTGAAAACGATAAAGGGTCGTCAATTTTTTCTTGGCTTCTTACATAAGCGTAGAGCTGATATAAATGTTCTGTTTTAAACGAACAGCTTGATTGTTTAAAAATAGATGTACATTTAGTATCAATAATTAAGCGATAATTAGCTTTACTATTTTCTAGTATTAGATCAGTTATCATTATGGGCATAAACTTATCAATATTGCCTGTTGATTGTTGACATTGCCATGTAAATTTTTTACCAGATGTTATTTGCCAATCATTTGGATTAAGATTGACACGACAAAAACCGATTATTGCTCTTTCAAACAATGATCTCAACCAAGCATCAGTTTTTTCTAATTTATTGACAGTTTCTATCCCTAGTAATTCTGTAGGAATTGACAAGTTATGAATTAAATGTGAGACAGAAACTAAAAGATTATCTTGTAGATTCGCTCTATTGAAATGATCAATTATTGGATTGTAATTTTTGGATTGCCCTATTTTCAACTCTTTAAAACGATTCGTTATTTTTTTACATTTTTCAATTAAATGGTTATTTGTTAGTTGATTTAATAAAACATAGGCTGCACTATGAATGTATTGGTTTTTGGGCGTATTAATCGTTAAATTATCATAAGAACATTGAACTCTACCCTTTTCTAATAATAATTTGCGCGAAGTATTTAAATAATCAATTTTTCCTCTAACTCTGGTTAAAATTTCCTTTTTAGGTTGGTAGTCGTTGGATAATGAATAACGTAATCGTTTATCAACTGCCTTACAATAAAGTTCGGCTGCTAATTCAACAATTTTTTCAGGATTATCTTCAAATTCAATTTTTTGTTGTGTATCAAGCTCTTTATAATAATCAGAGGCATAGAGTAAAAGTAACCATATATTCTTAATAGGTATTTTTCCTACCGTAGTATTCCCTGATAGTCTTGATTTATTATTCATTTAAATTATTATCTTTAATTGTGATTAATTTTATCGCATCGTTAAGTTTATTTTTTTCATCAAACCAATACTCTTCTAATAACGGTTTAATTTCAGAATCAATAATATCTCTATACCACATTGATGCATCCGATATTACTTGGTGATGAGTTAAATAACTATGACCAATAGCAAAAGCACTGCCCAACATTCTTTCTTCACTAATAAAGTTATTTAAAGCATTAATACAATTTTTTATTCTTTCTAGTATTTCTAGCGGAAGTTTCGTTTTTTCATGCATATAATTTAACCATTTTTCACCAAAATTAGGTGCTAATGTGAAAAATGCAAAGCGTCGACGTAGTGCAAAATCGACTATAGCTAATGATCTATCAGCTATATTCATCGTACCAATGACATATAAATTATCAGGAATAAATATTCCATTTTCATGTTCACGACGATAGGTTAATTCTAATGCTTCACTTGGCGTTCGTTTATCCGCTTCAAGTAGTGTTAGCATTTCACCAAAAATTTGTGCCGGATTTCCTCGATTAATTTCCTCAATCACCATGACGTATTTAGATTGTGTATCATTGCGTGCTTGATTAATAATTTCCAAAAATGGACCATCTATCAGTGCTAGCTTGCCATCACTGGCAGGTCGAAAACCACGAATAAAATCTTCATAAGACATATTCGGATGAAATTGTATTGCTCGAATATTATTTGAATCTTTATATCCAATCACAATATTAGCTAATCTTTTCGCAAGCCAAGTTTTACCTGTACCAGGAGGACCTTGTAAAATAATATTTTTTCTCATTTTTAAGCTTGTTAACATTTGTTGTAATTGTTGTTCGTCAACAAAACAACCTTCTTGAATTAAATCATTTAAGGTATAAGGTTGCTTAACTAATAATTGCTCAACGATATCATCATCACTTTCAGTAATTTCTTCATTTTGTTCATCAATATTATCACTGCGTAATCGATATTTTCCATTTCCCAAAAATTGTAAAAAATCTTTATCTCTTAATCTTTGTAGTGTATTGCTGACCGATTCTCCTATTACACTATTATTCGGAAATTCTTCTTCAAGTTGTTCTCGATATTTATTAAGAAACTCTTTACGTTGAAAAACATCAGTTCCATTTTTTTGACAAAGTTCTCTAATTAATTGTAATAATTTAATTTGCCATTGATTATTTGATATTGAACCTTCATTATTCGATTTTCGATTTTTATATTTGCGTAATGCCGTTAAATAGAGTTCAGGCAAAGAATGAATAGGGAAGTAATCTTCGGTAAATCTCACCGCCAAATCATCAAGTAACTTAAGATAATCATTACCATTAAAATGATCTTTAGAGAACTGCTTATCTTTCATTAAACCTAAGTCATCGGTAATATAACTTTTGGAAAATTTATCTAATACCACATAAGCATTTGGACGCATCCAAAATAAACCATTGGTCAATTGCCATGAGCAATAAGGTTGTGACATAACCAAGTCAAATTTTTGTTTAAACTCATCTTGAGAGTTTTCATCAGAATTAGAAAAATTCAATGCAACGGCATAAAAATCCCATAAATTATCAATTTCTTGTTGTTGATTTTCGGAGTTAGTGAAAAACCAAGAAATTTGATTATTAAGTAATGGAATACCCTCAAAAGAGTTAGGAATAGATTCTTCAATTTTAAGAAATTCAGCCCACTTCTTAGCGATTTCTTTCCTTGTCACTTCTTTGATATGTCGATTAAATGTTCCTAATGCGGTAAAAGGACAAATATCCTGTAAACCTTTATCGAGTAAATAGGAGAGATTAAACTCTGTTGCTAGCTGATTAATAAACTTCATTAGTGATGAACGTTTACTTTTGTCTTGATAAATTAATAGATTATTGGCTACGGCTTCATAAAAAGGGATCCATTTAAATAATTGGGGATGTGTATTGCGTGCATTCTCATCGCCGTAGCGTGATTTCCAATACGGCGCATTACGAAAATAATCAATATTTTGTGGCTTATCATAAAATGTGAAGTTAATTAATTGCTCTGAAAGCCAGTGGTCATCCTTTACTCCCCAAACAGTTGCTATATTTGTGAAGAAATACCATTTTTTAGATAAGTTAGTTTTTTGCCAATCAATTTCTAATAACTTCCCATCATTATGATTATGAGTTACAGTGCCGATAGCTTTTATTTCCATTACCGAAACAGCTTGACCTTTATTATCAAAGGGTAAATTATTTTTTAAGTTATAAGTAGATTTGATTGCAACCCGATCACCAACAGAAATGCTACGGACTGTACTTAAATATTTATGGTCATAGCCATTTTCCCAAATACCTGAGTTGATAAAACGTTCCGTTTGGTCTTCACTACCATTAAATTTAGCACCTAAAAACCAATATGTTCTTATGGATTCCAATTTCATTCCTTATATTTTTGTTTTTATATTAATGATAACTATTCTAACTTAAATTATACTAAATAGAGTTATTTATTAAAAAAAGTGATGTTTGTCCAAATTTAAAAGTATTTTTTAATTTAATTAATTGGATATTAAAGAATTTTAATCGTTATTTTATAAGGAACATATGAAAACACGCTATAAGATTTTCGGTGGTATAGTACTTATGTTGGGCTTACAAGCGTTGGCATTGGCTAACCCAAAAGCAGCCACCGTTGAAGATGAATTTAAAGCTGCTTTATTCTGCCAAACCGAGGCTTTTGATGCACGCGATGCCAAAACAGTAGCGCGACTACGTGAACACAATATTAAAGTTAAAAATTTGGAAGAAGATGGACTGATTAATCAGGAATTTCATTTTGCCACACCGTTTAACGTTGATAATGTTACAGTATCTGTTGTGCGTTATCTTGGTGATAGTGGGTCTTATTTTTTTGCTATCGCTAAAGGGGATATGAATAATTTTGCTCAATCGATTGGCGCAAAACCAATTCCTAATGAGCTAAAACAAACGCTTTCTTGGGGGAATATCAATCAATATTATAAATATACTGCCCCTGTGACTACTGATAATCCTTATCCAAAGACAGTGCTTATTGGTCGCGATCAAGACGCTAAAACCGGTGAATTTTATTTTGGTTGTCTGGAAGTAGATAACTAACTGTATTTGATTGAAGAATGGTAAGTTGTTTACCACTCTTTTGGGTTTTAATTATGCGTTTTTAGTTATATCTACATGATTAATTTGTAATTATTATTGCTGATTCTTTCTTGATTTATACGCTTGTCCCCAATCTAACATCGCATCATGTACTTGTTTTAAACTTTGCCCGACTTCGGTAAGAGTATATTCAACTTTAGGGGGAACCTCAGCATAGACTTTACGATGAATAAGACCACTTTTTTCCATTGCTCTTAAATGTTGAGTTAACACTTTTTGTGATATGCCATTTAGTGATTTTTTTAATTCGCCAAAACGTTTAGTGCCGGTCAGTAAGTCACGGATAATGAGTACTTTCCATTTATCACCCATTAGCATTAATGTAGTTTCAACAGGGCAAGGTGGTAAGTTGTCAATGGTTAACATATCAATAATTCCTTTAAATTCAACAATGGTTCCAAATTGGATACTATATTACTACTTAGTACCTACTTTACAATAGAAACTTTGAATATTAATCTAAATATCGTGTTTGGGTCGTAGATGCTCAGTAAATTAGGCATTAACCAAAATTTAAAATATTTTATTTAGATAAGACAAAAGGAGTGGATAATGAAAATTGCAGTTATTGGTGCTAATGGTAAATCAGGTAGTTTGATTGTTAAAGAAGCGCTATCGCGTGGGCATGATGTTACCGCCATTGTACGTAAAGCTGATGCGAAAGTTGATCCTAAAGCAAACGTGCTAGTTAAAGATCTTTTTCAACTTACATACGACGATTTGAAACCTTTTGATGTCATTATTGATGCGTTCGCGGCGTGGACGCCCGACACCCTTCCACAACATCAAACTAGCTTAAAACATTTAACTGATATTTTAAGTGGTAAACCTAATCGCTTGTTAGTTGTTGGTGGAGCGGGAAGCTTGTACGTTAACCCAGAACAAACAGTTCGTTTAGTTGATACACCGCAATTCCCTGACGAGTTTAAACCGCTAGCCAATAATATGGCTAAAGGCCTTGATCAATTGAAAAAATGCGATGACGTACAATGGACCTATTTAAGTCCAGCTATTGAGTTTATCGCTGATGGACCAAGAACCGGTCATTACACTTCTGGCGGTGAGCAAGTTTTATTCAATAGTAACGGTAAAAGCCACGTTAGCTATGCCGATTATGCAATTGCTATGATCGACGAAGCTGAACATGCTAAACATATTAAACAACGTTTTACTATTGTTACTGAGTAATCTTTAGACATTACCTTACATTAAGTCGTTGTGATTAATGTAAGGTAGTTAAAACCGATCACCTTTCCCCCAATAAACCACTCTATTTATCAACTATTAATAACCATTTTTATCGTATTTGGTTGAGTAGCTGTTTATTAATCATTTACAGATAAATTTAGGAAAATAGGATACGTCAGTACGCAAATTCGTTTAGTGCTTATATGGTTTATTTGATAAATGTTATGTCATACGTTTTGGTGTTGCTTAACCTAATGCACCATAATGTTTAAAAACAGTCTGCAATAATTATAAAGTGGATCATTTTGGTGCGTAAAGATCAAATAAGTAGCAATGATACGTGGTTTTTGCCTTGGTATGTTTTTTGCACAAAAATGTAGTAATGAACAGTAATAATGAATAAGATGAACAATAAGCGTTATTACAAGTATATTTTTTACTAATCATTTTTGGAAAATTATTATGCAGTATGATCGAATTATAAAAAATGGTATTGTCATTTTAGAATCAGGTGAAGTCCGTACTGATGTTGCCATTAAAAATGGCAAAATTGCAGCCATTGCTCCAGATCTAAATGGTGCACATGAAGTTATTGATGCTCAAGGTTTAATTGTTAGCCCAGGTATGGTTGATGTACATGTACATATAAGCGAACCTGGCGGTATTCGTTGTGAGTGGGAAGGTTATGTCACTGGTACCAAAGCTTGCGCTAAAGGTGGCGTGACAACCTTTGTTGAAATGCCACTTAATCAACTGCCAGCAACCACTTGTGGTGATACACTTCGACAAAAATACGCTGCCGGTGAGGGCAAACTCTATGTTGATGTTGCTTCATTTGGCGGTTTAGTTCCTTATAACCTCACTAATGGTGGCATTGAAGCACAAGTTAAAGAAGGTGTTACCGCATTTAAATGTTTTATGGCAACGTGTGGCTCTCCTACTTTAGAGGGCGATTTTGCAAACGTTAATGACTATGCGCTTTGGGAGGGCATGCGTCAAATTGCTAAAACCGGTAAGTTACTGGCTATTCATGCTGAGAATGCCGCCATTACCGACATGTTAGGTAAACAAGCCAAAGATCGAGGTGAAACGCGCGTTTCACAGTATGTGGCAACCCGTCCTATTTTTACAGAAGTAGAAGCAATTCGCCGGGCAATCTTTTTTGCTAAACAAACGGGGTGCCGTATTCATATTTGTCATGTGGCGTGCCCAGAAGGCGTTGAAGAGGTGATAAAAGCGCGTCAAGAAGGGGTTGATGTCACTTGCGAAACCTGTATTCATTATCTCTATTTTACCACCGATGAACTTGATGCTATCGGACCTTTAGCAAAATGTTCACCCCCTATTCGTGATAAACAAGCCCAAGATGGATTATGGAAATATCTATTTTCTGGTCACATTATTACCGCCGTATCTGACCATTCTCCTTGTACTTATGAAATGAAAAATAAAACTAATGCATTTGATGCATGGGGTGGAATTTCGGGTGTACAAAATAATGTCGATATTTTCTTTGATGAAGCGGTGCAAAAACGCGGTATGTCATTAAAACAGTTTGCCGATATCATCGCTAAAAATCCTGCTGAGCGTTATAACTTACCAACTAAAGGTTCAATTCAGATTGGTAAAGATGCGGATATTATCTTTATCAAACCGCAATCAAGTTATGTGGTAAGGGCAGAAGATTTTGAATATCGTAATAAATTTAGTCCTTATGTTGGACGACAAATTAACGCACAAGTGGTACGTACGTTATTACGTGGCGAAACAGTTTACAATTTCACTACGGGTATTGAATCGACACCAAAAGGATCATTTATTCGTCGTTAGTTTGAATATAGCGGCGTTAAAAAGTTAAGTACGAAAGGAATAGGTAATGAATAATAATCGCCCTCAATTATCTAATAACCAATTAAATATTGATAAATCACTATTACCCAAAACACCACAACAGCGTACGGTTAATCCTTTGGCATATGCTTTTATGTGGATTGGTGATGGTGTGAATCTTGGCAATATGACCTTAGGTGCCAGTTTAGTGGTTGCCGGTTTTGCCACTATGAATATTGTGCAAACTTTTATGGCGGCTTTGATTGCTATTTTAATTATTACCAGTATTTTTGTACTTAATGATCGCTTAGGTTACCGTACTGGCATTCCTTATGTTGTCCAACTTAGAATGTCATTTGGTATAAAAGGTTCGATAATCTCTTCACTGCTTCGTGGTATTCCAGGTATTGTCTGGTATGGCTTTCAAAGTTGGATAGGTGGCACGGCACTTAATGAAATTATCAAAATTCTATCCAATGAGAGTTTTGATAATGTCTTTATCTGTTTTGTGGTTTTACAATTTATACAAATTGGGTTATCACTGTATGGCTTTCATGCGATTAAATGGGTTGAGATATTAATATCATTAGTTATTCTATCCGCACTTGTCTATGCTTTTATTTTATTACTTCGCAATCATCAAACTGTCATTATTGAAAAATGGATTAATACTCAAGGAACTTGGGGATTACCATTTTTTGGTTTTATTATGATGTTTTTAGGTAATTATGCTGCAATATTTTTGAGTGCGGCGGATTATTCACGCGAACTCAAATCAGGTATTAGTAACGGTAAACGCGGATTGTTATATTTTGTACCTATCACCATTGCCTATGGATTTGTTATCACAATTGGTGCTATGTTAGCATCGGTGACAGGCAACAGTAACCCAGTTAAAGCTTTTGCAATTGTTGTTGATAATTCTTATATTACTGTTGCGGTATCGTCATTTATTGTACTTGGGGCGATTGCAGTTAACATGGTGGCAAATATTATTCCACCGGCATATGTGATTAGTTTATTAACTAAAGTCAAATATAAATCAGCGGTAACGATCACGGGGTTACTCGCCATTGCTTCTTTTCCTTGGATCTTAGTGCAAGACTCATCAGCCAAGGGCTTAGGCCTATTTATTTTGATCTATTCTGCGTTCTTAGGGCCAATTGTGGCAATTTTACTTGTAGAGTATTATCTATTAAGGCGCCAACAAGTCGATATTAATGAACTCTATAATAAAAATGGTCAATTTGCAGGCTTTAATAAAGCTGCTATTTTAGCAATGTTTATTGGCTCGGCTGCCGCGTTTTGTGAAGTGAGTTTATCGTGGCTAATTGGCTTTTTTGTTGGTGGATTGAGTTATATTCTATTAACAAAATATGCCTTTAAACAATCCCCATTTAGAAAAGGTACTATTTTTGAAAAAAGTAATAAGTGATATTGAATGATGATCATTACTGATAATGATCATCTTTGTTAACTCAGTTATGCTTTAGCGACTTTCGCTAGTCAACCAATTTTAATGCTTATTTATGTTATGTTCTATTAGGTATTGCCAATTTGGCATGTCACCTTAATTTCACGATTATCAGTAATTTCAAGATTAGATAATACTGCCAATTGTGGAAAATTAGGTCGCAAAAACTGTGATAGCATCAGCCTTAGTGAGTGGTTAACTAATAATACTGGTGGCGCGCCGATTGCTTCTTGTTGATGAAGTGCTTGTTTAAGTTGTTCAATGATTTGCTCGGCAAGCCCCGGTTCAACATGACTGGTATTTTGCATGGCTTGCAGTAATAAACGTTCTAAATTGATATCTAAGCCAATCACCTCGATTGGATTGTTACCTGCAAACCATTGTTGAGTGATGACTCTACCTAAAGCAATCCTGACTATACTCAATAATTGATAAACATCATTTTGATTTGGTGCGTTTTCACAAATGGTTTCAATAATAGTGCGCATATCACGAATAGACACTTTTTCCGCTATTAAATTTTGTAGTATTTTATGAAAGGTTGTTAACGTTACAACCTCTGGAATAAAATCTTCAACTAACTTAGGTACCTCTTGTTTCAGGCGGTCAAGCAGTTCTTGGGTTTCTAATCTGCCTAATAATTCGCTGGCAAATTGTTGTAGTAAGTGGTTAAAATGTGTGGCAATCATGGTGCTGGTATCGACAACGGTATAACCTAATATTTGTGCATTTTCTTTATTGCTTTCATCTATCCAGATTGCCGGTAATCCAAAAGCCGGCTCGGTTGTTGCAATACCCTCAATGGTTTCTACCACTTTACCTGGATTGATTGCCAACCATTTATTATTCATAATTTCACCTTGCCCAATTTCACCACCTTTTATAAATAATTTGTATTGGTAAGGGGCTAAGGACAAATTGTCACGAATATGTACTTGTGGTGGTAAAAATCCAAAAGTTTGTGCAAATTTTTTACGTAAACTGCGTATTCGACCAAGTAATTCGCCATTTTGTGATTGATCAACCATTGGAATTAACCCATATCCGACTTCCATCGCTAAAGTATCTTCAATATTGACATCCGACCAAGATGCTTCAATATTACTTGGTGTAGTGGCATCGACATTGACTTGTTTGGTTTGTTGTTTAACCTCATTTTTTTTATATTTAGCTAACCACCAAGCAATAGCCAATAATAGACCGGTAAACAATAAAAACACTAAATTTGGCATACCAGGAATTAAACCAAGTAGCCCTATCACAGCCGCTGTTAAAATTAATACTTGTGGATTTTTAAATAACTGGTTGAGCATCTGCTCACTAATATTTTCTTGCGAGCTGACTCTAGTTACAATCACGCCTGCGGCGGTTGAAATAATCAGTGAGGGAATTTGAGCGACTAAACCATCACCAATGGTTAGTAAGACATAAGTTTTACTGGCATCAGCAAGTGTCATATCATGTTGCATAATACCAACCATTAAACCACCAATAATGGTAATGGCCATGATTAATAAGCCGGCAATGGCATCGCCACGGACAAATTTACTGGCACCATCCATCGAACCATAAAAATCAGCTTCTTGCGTGACTTCGGCTCGGCGCGCTTTGGCTTCGTCTTCACCAATTAATCCAGCATTAAGATCAGCATCAATCGCCATTTGTTTACCTGGCATACCATCAAGCGCAAAGCGCGCACCCACTTCGGCTATACGCCCAGCCCCTTTGGTGATAACCATAAAGTTAATAATCACCAAAATAATAAACACCACAATGCCTATTGCAAAATTACCACCAACCAAGAAATGGCCAAAAGCTTCAATAACTCGCCCTGCGGCAGCACTACCTGTATGACCTTTTAATAACACGACGCGCGTTGACGCAACATTCAACGATAATCGCAATAAGGTGGCAAAAAGTAAAACAGTTGGAAAGGCAGCAAAATCAAGTACTCGCTTAGTAAATAATGCAACAATTAAAATAATAATCGACAAAGCAATGTTAAAGGTAAAAAACAGATCTAATACAAATGCCGGTAAGGGCAATATCATCATCGATAGTATTAATAAAATCAGTAATGGACCGGCTAATATTTGATAATGACCAGTTTTTAATGCGTTTATTGATAATATATTGAGTAATTTAGATTTAATCATAAAAATAGTGGTTGCCTTTATTTATTTTCAGATAAAAAATCGGGTATGGGTAAGTTATTGGGTTTTGCTGGTTTGTTGCCACCATGTTTACGCCAATGTTTTAATTGATACACCCAAGCTAAAATTTGCGCGACAGCGGTATAAAGTTCAGTCGGAATGGTTTGACCAATTTCACCGTGACGATATAACGCGCGAGCAAGTGGTGGTGCTTCTAATTGTGGAATATCATGTTCACTGGCGATTTCTTTAATCCGTAAAGCCGTGTTATCGGTGCCTTTGGCAAGTAATTTAGGGGCCGCCATAGTTTTTTCATCATAGTGTAAAGCCACCGCATAATGGGTTGGATTGGTGATAATCACATTTGCCTTACTTACATCGTTCATCATTCGGCGCCTTGCCATCGCTTGTTGCACTTGACGAATGCGCCCTTTGATTTGCGGATTGCCCTCTTGCTCTTTAAACTCATCTTTAATCTCTTGTTTCGACATGCGCAATTTTTTTAAATTGCTCCATATTTGATAAAAAATATCAAACCCCACCATTGGAATTAAAGATATGACGGCAAATAACCCACAAATCATAATTAATTGTGCGGCTTTTGCTAACGCATTGCTTAAATACATGTTGGGCAATGAGAGTATGGTAGAAAATTGGTGTAATAAAAAAAGTGCGCATGCAGCAGAAATTAACACGACTTTAAGGATAGATTTGAGTAGTTCAGAAAAAATTTTCGTACTAAATAATCGACCGAATCCGGCAATTGGATTGAGTTTTTTAAAATTAGGTTTAATTGATTGCAAACTAAATAGTAAGCCGCCAACACAAATCGGCGCTAGGATAGCTACAATCACTAAACCTAAAAAAATTGGCAAAATAGACCAAAAACCAGCTGTGAATAAATTAACCAAATTAAAAATGACTAGCTTATCATCCAAAACATGATTAGACACTTTCATTGCTGTTTTGATAATAACGATCAAATTGCCAACTAAATTGGCACCGATCATCGAAAATAGTGTAATACCTACCAGTAATATGATTAACGAAGTTAGTTCACGCGATCGTGGAATCTGCCCCTTTTCTTTAGCTTTTTTGATTTTACTATCTGTGGGTTGTTCGCTTTTATCTAAATCACTGTCGTCAGCCATATTGAGCTTAAATAAAATTTAGGGGATAAGAATAGTGACAGTATGAACTCAACTCGAAAAAGTTATTGGCTAGAAAAGACCCTAAATTACGGGGTATTTATCGCGTTTACTAACATATAATATCTTTTATCACTAAACTTTGGCGCGTTTTGATGAAATAATTTCGGTCTGTTGATAACCGTGATTAGTATAAACAACCGGATTATTAATGCTTTTTAAATAATCAATTGATTGTTGTGTTAAGTTCATACGTTTTTGAATAATCATGCCATTTTCACGATTAATTAGCGCTAATTGTTGTGTGGTATTGACAATAAATTGCCATTTATCAGCAAGCTTTGCTTTTTCACTATAAGGTGATTGGATATTATGCTGTTTGCTAAAATTTATGCGCTTTTCGTCGAGTAATTTTAACTCAATGAGTAGTTGGTTTTTTTGGTTAATAACTGCATTGAGTTGATTGATAGCACTATTTTCAATCAATATTTGCTGTTCATTGTTAAGAACGTCGGATAATGTTTGCAACATAATGATGACGTTATCTAAAATGTTGTCTAATTCTAACATTTTTATTTCCCTTCAGTTTTGAATTAGCTTTTAATATCTTCAATAGTTTGTTGAATTAACGCATCTGCAATTTTACTTGGATTAATCACTAAACTACCGTTGCTAATTGCCTGCTTTATTGTCTTTATTTTTTCGATATCAATATCGTTCTCACTGCACTGCAATTGTGCCATAACATGTTGACTTAACCTTAAGTCAGTGCAAGTGGTTGAATCATTTTTTTCTGGTACAGATGCCTTTGGATTTTTTTGTTGTTCATTGATTACCTCACGGCTGAGTAGTCCCGATATTGTTGTCACCAATTTAGTTGCATCTATACTCATAAAATACCTTTAATTGAAGTTCAAATTTAAATGATTTGTTTAATGTTATTATCGGCAAAAATTTGAAAATCATTAATTTTATTTATTGATTAATTATTATACCTTGCTCACTGACAATACCTTCAACAATCGTGCCTGTATTGAGTTTAACGTGAATATAATCACCCGAGGCACCATTAGCCAACGTTTTACCTTTAGTTGCCACTAAATAACCATCTCCATTGATGATCACTTTAACCTGTTGTCCGGCTTTAACCTGCCAGTGTCTCTTAATCATTGAAGTTTTTATGGGTTCTTGTGGATCGATATGCCGTATTGCAATATGGTTAATAATTTGGCTTTTATCTAAAATGATTGTGGCCGGGAGTTTGTCTAATTGACCTGATTGCTCTGTTATGTGTTGTTCTGTAATTTTGGTGTCGGCATTTATTGCTTGATTGGCAACAATATAACTGCCAACCACATCGACATAGAGTTGGATATATTTGGTTTGATTTTTACATTTTGCACTCAGGGTAAGGTTGCCCCATAGTTTATTTTTACTTAGTAATTTTAATGTTGGTTTACGGCAGTTTAAATCAGGTTGAGCGGCTAGATAACGAATCGCAATATGATCGATTTTTTTATCTTGCAATTGTTCCAAAATAAAATGATGGATCTGATTATCAAGTACATCAGCAAACGATGTTTTCCAGCCTAATAGTATAAAAATGCAAAATATCAATCTAATAAAAAATGTCATAGTTACTTGTTTTTAAAATTATTTATGGTCGAATTTTACTGTATGCGTAAATGGTTTGAATGTTGAAATAAGGACAATTTTTGGTGTTATTTGTACGATGATTTTTTTTTGATTCACTTAAAATTCAAAACATCAATAAAGGTGAGATGATTTTTATGCTGAATAAATTAGATACATTTGTGAATTTTCATCAACAAGCATTAAATATACGTGAAACACGTCAACAGATTTTAGCTGCAAATATTGCTAACAGTGATACGCCGCATTATCAGGCTAGAGATATTGATTTTAATGCTGAATTAAACAAAGCACTGAATAATCAAAATAATATTAATGGCGTAAAACTGCAAGTGACTAACAAAAATCATATTGCAATTCAATCACCTATAACAACCAATACCAATCTTCTTTATCGTATTGCTTATCAAGCTTCGGCTGATGGGAATACTGTCGAAATGGATCAAGAGCGCACGGAATTTATCGACAACACGATTCATTATCAAAGCAATTTAACCTTTTTAGGTGAACAATTTAAGAATGTAATGTCAGTATTACAGCAAGGATAACAATAGATATGAGTTTCTCTATTTTTTCAATTTCAGCTTCAGCCTTAATGGCGCAAACGCAGCGGATGAATGTCAGTGCCAGTAACCTTGCTAATGCTGACAGTGTGACCAGTACTTCAGGTCAAGCTTATCGCGCTAAACAGGTGGTGTTTAGTGTTGATCATCAGGGCTATCAAAATCACATTGCTGGTGTAAAAGTTACCCAAGTTATTGATGATCCAACTCCGATGAATTTAGTTTACGAACCCCATCATCCACTGGCTGATGAGCAAGGTTATATTCAAAAACCTAATGTCGATATTGTCGGTGAAATGGTTAACACGATTTCGGCTTCGCGCAGTTATCAGGCAAATGTAGAAGTCATTAATACGGTAAAAAGTTTAATGTTAAAAACACTGACCTTAGGACAGTAGTAAGGAGTCATTTATGGGAGTGTCTAACGTACCGGTTTCGGAATCATCAACGATAAAAAGCCCACAATCCATGCAAAAAAGTGCAGCGGAAGCAAATTCAAGTAAAGAGTTGCAAGATAACTTTTTAACGCTGCTTATTGCTCAAATGAAGAATCAAGATCCAACTAATCCAATGGATAACAGCCAATTAACTTCGCAGCTGGCTCAAATTAATACCTTAGCTGGCATTGAAAGGTTAAACACAACATTAGGGGTAGTATCTGGTCAAATTGACGATAGTCTTTCTGTTAATGCCAGTAACCTGATTGGTAAAGGTGTGATGGTACCAGGTAATAAAATTTTGGTTGCTACCTCAGAACAAGATGAGAGCGGTGGTGAGCGCGAAACCATTACTACCCCATTTGGTTTTGAATTAGCCCGTGATGCGGATTCTGTTGTTATTACCATTAAAGATGAAAATGGAAATGTGGTACGTGAAGTTGATTTAGGTTCGATTTCCGCTGGGGTGAGCTCTTTTACTTGGGATGGTGAACTTAATGATGGAACAACAGCCCCGGATGGCAGTTATACCTTTACCGTTAAGGCGACAAGCGATGGGCAAAGTGTATCGTCAACGTCACTATCTTATTCTGTCGTTTATGGCGTTATAAATAGTCAAGTGAATAATAAAGTCTTACTTGATTTAGGCATACTTGGTTCAATTAGTATTGACGAAGTTCGTCAAATTCTTTAGGGAGATAAAGTTTATATGGGATTTTCTCAAGCAATTAGCGGTATGAATGCCGCATCAAAACAGTTAGATGTTATTGGTAATAATATTGCTAACTCTGCAACAGTAGGCTTTAAAAGTGCGAGTATTTCATTTGCCGATATTTATGCTGGCTCAAAAGTCGGTATGGGCGTGAAAGTGGCGGCTGTTATGCAAAATTTTAATGATGGCACCGCAACTTCAACCAATAATAGTTTAGATGTTGCTATCTCGGGGAATGGTTTTTTTCGTTTAGTGGATAGTAGTGGTCAAGTTTACTATACCCGTAATGGGCAATTTCAATTAGATGCTGAGCGCAATATTATTTCTGCTGATGGTTTGCAATTAACGGGTTATCTGGCATCAGGTACACCGCCCAAAGTACAACAAGGTAGTGCGCCTGGACCTCTTAAAATTTCGCAAGAAATGTTAAATGCATCAGCGACAACCAAGGCATCGTTACAAACCAATTTAAATTCAAACAGCAAAATACCTGAAAAACAACCTGTCAATGCGCTTGATGCTGATACGTTCAATTATTCCACAACTGTTACTACTTATGATTCATTGGGTAATCAACGTAATGTTCAGCTTTTTTATGTCAAAACTGCCGACAATCAATGGGATGTGCATTATATCGATGGTAGTGATCCGAGCAGTAATTTACAAAAAATTGGGCAGATGGAGTTTGATTCCTCGGGAAAACTCATTAGCAATCCTGAAATGACGATTAATATTAAAGGACTTAACGGATCGGCTGATAATACCTTTACTTTATCATTAGCCAATAGCTCGCAACAAAATATGGGTAAGGAAGTTGGCAGCATCAAAACACCTGTGGTCGATGGTTATGCACCGGGGGATTTAGTCGGTTACAGTATTAGTGATGATGGTTCGATTTATGGTATCTATTCTAATCAACAAACGATGTTACTGGGTCAAATTGCGATGGCTGATTTTGCCAATGTCAATGGATTGGAATCAGCCGGCAACAATAACTGGCGCTCAACCATTAATTCTGGTGCTGAAGTGCTCGGTATTGCAAATTCGGGGACTTTAGGTGCATTAACCAGTGGCGCAGTTGAGTCATCAAATGTCGATATGAGTCAAGAATTGGTCAATATGATTGTTGCTCAACGTAACTACCAATCTAATTCACAAACAATTAAGACTCAAGATCAGATCTTAAATACACTAGTGAATCTTCGTTGATATAAAGGTTATTTATGGATCGCGTTATTTATACTGCTATGTCAGCAGCGAGTCAGACACTTCATCAGCAGTCTATTACTGCCAATAATCTTGCTAATGTATCGACAGTAGGATTTCGAGCACAGCTAACAGCGATGAAAGCTGTTCCTATCATTGGCAATGATAGACCAACAAGGACTATGGTTACCGCGACAACACCAACCTTTGATTCGCAAATGGGGACATTTAATTATACCGGACGTGATTTAGATGTTGCATTGGCAAAAGATCATTGGTTGGCCGTGCAACTACCTGATGGTAGCGAAGCATACACGCGCAATGGCGCTATCGAGATTGATGAAAATGGCACGCTTAAAGTACAAGGTTATCCATTACTCGGTGATAATGATGTATTAACTGTGCCCCAAGGTTCACAAGTTACTATTAGTTCTGATGGAACCTTATCGGCTTTGGGGGCGGGTGACCAGCCAACGACAATTGCGCAAGTGGGTAAAATAAAAAAAGTACAGCTTGAACGTAATGAAATTGTACGGGGTGATAATGGCTTGTTCCAATTAACACAAGCAACACGCGATACCCGAGGCGCGGTTATGCAAGATAACCCTAATACTAAATTGATGTCAGGGGTTTTAGAGGGCAGTAATGTTAATCCGGTTGCTGCTATGGTTAATTTAATTAGCCACTCGCGTCAGTTTGAAATGCAGATGAAAGAGATTATGACGGCTGACGAAAATGCACAAAAAGCCAATCAAATTTTATCATTAACTTAAATGGAATAGGAAAAACAACCATGATTAAATCATTATGGATAGCCAAAACAGGCTTAACTGCCCAGCAAATGAATATGGATATTATTTCTAATAATTTGGCTAACGTTAGTACCGGTGGATTCAAACGGCAACGGGCTGTTTTTGAAGATTTGCTTTATCAAACTATCCGCCAGCCAGGTGCACAATCTTCAGAGCAAACCACCTTACCTTCTGGATTACAAATTGGTACAGGAGTAAGACCGGTTGCAACTGAACGTATTCATAGTCAAGGTAATTTAGAATTAACTGACAATAGCAGTGATATTGCTATTAATGGGCAAGGTTTCTTTCAAGTTTTAATGCCCGATGGCACGCAAGCTTATACGCGCAGTGGTGCTTTTCAAGTCAATCAAAATGGACAGCTAGTGACCGCGGCCGGTTATGAAATTCAGCCAACAATCAATATTCCATCAAACGCAATTAAAATGACCGTAGGCCGTGATGGCGTTGTCAATGTCACGTTAGCTAATCAATCAACACAAGTGCAAGTCGGGCAGTTAACATTACACACTTTTATTAATGATACCGGGCTTGAAAGTGTTGGTGAAAACCTTTACCTCGAAACCGAAAGTTCTGGTGCACCAACTGAAAACACACCAGGGTTAAATGGCGCAGGTTTGTTATATCAAGGTTATATAGAAACATCGAATGTCAACGTTGCTGAAGAATTAGTTAACATGATTCAAGTGCAACGTGCTTATGAAATTAATAGTAAAGCTATTTCGGCCTCAGACCAAATGCTACAACGATTAAATCAACTCTAAACAGTAATCATGCGATGAACATAATGCGATATCTTGGTATTTTAACCGTATTTCTTTTGTTGGGTTGTGCCCAATTACCTAAAAAACCTTTAGTTGAGGGCGAAACAAGCATTGAACCAATGCTGCCTGTAATAGGTAATTCAACCGGTTCGATTTATCAGTCTTCACAACCCACTAGTTTTGGTTATCAACCGATGTTTGAAGATCGTCGTCCTCGTAACATTGGTGATGTGTTAACTATTGTGTTACAAGAAAATGTAAGCGCCAGTAAAAGTTCATCAATCAATGCGGGGCGAAACGGTTCAACCGATTTAAGTGTCAAAGCCGTGCCGCAATTTCTTGATGGCCTAATTGGACGAGGCAAAGTTGATACTGATATTTCTGGTGCAAATGATTTTAAAGGGTCTGGCGGGGCGAATGCAAAAAACACCTTTAGCGGCACGATTACAGTGACGGTTCAAGATGTCATGGTCAATGGTAATTTAAAAGTCATTGGTGAAAAACAAATAGCTATAAATCAAGGCACCGAGTTTATTCGATTTTCAGGTGTGGTTAATCCAAGAACTATTAGTGGCAACAATACGGTTATTTCAACACAAGTTGCTGATGCGCGTATTGAGTATGTCGGTAATGGTTACATTGACGAGGCACAAACCATGGGTTGGTTGCAGCGTCTATTTTTTAATTTTTCTCCATTTTAATGAGTAGTGTTATGCTGAAAAATTTGCGTTTTATTCTCTGTTTTAGTTTGACAATGATCGCAGGTATGCCACTGAGTCATGCTGAGCGTATACGTGATTTAGTCTCTATTCAAGGTGTCAGAGAAAATGCTTTAGTGGGTTATGGTTTGGTTGTGGGGCTTGATGGTACTGGCGACCAAACATCGCAAACTCCATTTACTATTCAAAGTATCACTAACATGCTTTCTCAACTCGGTATTACGGTGCCATCGGGCAGCAACATGCAGCTTAAAAATGTGGCTGCGGTGATGGTAACAGCAAAATTGCCTTCTTACGCCCGAGTGGGACAGCAAATTGATGTGGTGGTGTCCTCACTGGGTAATGCTAAAAGCTTGCGAGGCGGAACATTGATTATGACGCCGTTAAAAGGGGCAGATAATCAAGTTTATGCCATTGCTCAGGGCAATCTTTTTGTTGGCGGCATGGGCGCAAACAGTAAAAATAGCAGTGTGAGTATTAATCAAATGTCAGGCGCAACCATTCCAAATGGTGCGACAATTGAACGCGAATTGGCAACGCGATTAGATGAACAAAATACAATGTATTTGCATCTAAACCATTTTGATTTTACCCAAGCGTTGAAAATTGCTGATGCGATTAATAAGTTACAAAAAAATACAGCGGTCGCTTTAGATGGGACTACTGTTAGCCTATCTATGCCCAAAGACAGCCAAGCAAGGGTGAAATTTTTATCACAAATTCAAAATTTAGAAATTGGTGTGACGCCAATTTCAGCTAAAGTGGTGATAAATACGCGAACCGGTGTTGTGGTGATGAATCAAAAAGTAAAATTAGATAATTGTGCAGTCGCACATGGTAACTTATCTGTTGTGGTCAATAATAAACTAAAAGTCAGTCAACCCAACACGCCATTAGCAGGCGGTGCAACTGCTATTATCCCTGATGATCAAGTCAGTATAACGCAAGATGGTGGGGCACTACATAATCTCGCTTCAGGTACAGATTTGAAACATGTGATTAATTCGCTAAATGTATTAGGCGCCACCCCAACCGAATTGATGTCAATACTTGAAGCATTAAAAACCGCAGGCTGTTTGCATGCAGCATTAGAAACAATTTAAATTTGAAAATTGAAGATGAATAATAAAATTGGCCAGAGTTTTAACCGTTTTGCTTATGATTTATCGAGTTTGCATCATTTAAAACGAAATGTGACAACCGGTGCAAATGATAGTATCAAACAAGTTGCCGAACAATTTGAAACACTTTTTATTAATATGATGATGCAATCAATGCGTAAGGCTGTACCAGAAGGGGGATTATTTACTAGTGCAGCCACTCAGCTGTTTACCTCGATGTTTGATCAGCAAATAGCACAACAATCTGCAGGTAAAGGATTGGGATTAGCCAATATGCTCACTCAACAATTAACCAAGTCTTCACCTGATGCAGCCAAGATTAACATGCAGTCTAATAGCAATAATAAACATCCTAATTTAAAATTGGCTCAATCTTTATTTTCTGAAAATACTTCGCATCTTTCACCTCAAGCATTAGGGCAAATGCTGTATCATCAACATAAGGCAGACAATGCATCACAACTTAAGTCAAATGAGTTAGCTTTTGACACTACACGCCAAGATCTTGATGCTGATCATGTTACAACCTTCGTGCAACAGTGGCTTAAACCCGCTAAGCAAGCATCGGGGATTTCTGGTATTCCTTATGAAGTTATAATTGCACAAGCAGCATTAGAAACGGGCTGGGGGCAAAAGGAAATTAAAACAGCAGATAATCTCACCAGTCACAATTACTTTGGGATTAAAGCGACGCCTGCCTGGAAAGGTAGTTCAACGCGCTTAACCACTCAAGAATTTGTGAATAATCGGATGATAAAAATTCAGGATGAATTTAAAGTTTATAACAGTAAACAACATGCATTGACTGATTATCTCAATTTATTAACCAAAAGTCCTCGTTATCGTGCTGTGGTTAATGCGCCTGATGCTCGCTCAGCTGCCAAAGCATTACAAGCGGCAAATTATGCTACCGATCCAAACTATAGTGATAAACTAATTCAAATTATTGGTCGTATTGAGCAAATTGCAGCAACAATACCATCGATATCCACCCGTGGTTTTAAACAAATTGCTTTTAACTAAGCGCACTTTGGTTGTTGGCGCGAGTTGCTATAATCAAAAAGGCGGGTAAACCCGCCTTTAATTTTTAGAGATGTCTTACTGATGATGATTGCAACAAAAGTACAACTATTAAAAATAGTTAATTACTTCATTTGAAATAAAGACATACTTTGCATATTCATAAAAGTATATTGCGCAGCTTGTAAATTTGCCTGTAACATTACATAATCTGAAATTGCTTCATACCAGTCGACATCTTCAATTTGACTGATTTGGGTTTCAAATTCAATATCTAAGCTGTCACCTAAAGCCGATAATCTTTCTACTTCTGCTAATACTGTTCCGCCAGCCGCTCTTAAAGTTGATATGTTATCAAAAGCATTATCAATCCCTAAACTTGCTTGAGTTAATCCTGCTCGAAATTGCTTAATGGCATCTTCATCGTTATTGTCTAATTTCATATTTAACGCATCAAGCGCATAATCTAGGCTGGCAAAGATGTCGCTTGGTGCATCAGGTTGGTTTGGATTGGCGCCACTCATAAAGGTTTGTGCACCGGTAAAACTAAGTGAAACTTCGCGCGTGTCATCAATCAAAACGTTAATTTGTGATGTTCCACCCACATAATTGACTTTACCTGCTTCATCAACAACAAATGGTGGTGTGTCGTTTTTGTTACCGGCAAATAAATAATTACCATTGGTATCTTTAGCATTGGCTAATGAAATAAGTTGATCTTTTAAACCTTGTAATTTGTTGGCAAGATCTTGGCGGTTTTCGTCATTTAATGTTTCGTTTCCGGCATAAACTAACGTTTCTTGAATAGTTTGAATGACGGTATTAACTTCTTTTAAAATCGTATCTTGTCGGCTTAATGATTTATCAACACTTTCGCGTGCTGCTTGGAATTGATCGTTCTTCGACTGTGCTTGTTTAAGGATCAGTGCTTGTGATGCCCCCATCGGATCATCTGAAGGTGTTAAAATTTTCTTACCTGTTGCTAAATGTAATCCAGATTTTTGCCATTTATTGTTAGTATTTAAGATACTATTTAAATTTTTTTGATACATTGAATTAGTACTAATTCGCATTATTAAACCCTTTTATCAATTAGCCAAACCTAAGATGGTATCGAATAGTGTTGTTGCAGCATCAATTACTTTTGCATTAGCTTGATAATACTGCATATAAACCTGCATCGAAATATACTCTTCTTCAATATTAACCCCTGATATAGATTGATTTTGCTCATAAATCTGATCTGTAATATTTTGGTTGGATTGCAGAGAAATTTTGGCGGTATGCGTTTCACTGCCAATATAACTTACTAAGGTGTTGTAAGCGCTGTTTAATGTTTTGGTGCCATTAATTAATTTTTCATTTTGTATCTCTAAAAATTTTGCCACATTACGATTGTCACCAGTCCCGTTTTCGTCATCGGCAAGCCCAGTAGCAAGTTGATTAACATCTTTTACCAACAATTGTAATGACGAAGCAATATTAGCAACCGGTTTAAGCATAAACGAATCGCCATTAACTGGTGTACCTGTGATTTTTATTGATAAACCATCAAAGTTTAATGCACCATTCTCAACTTGAGGCGTGATTTGCTGATTGTCCGATAATCGCGTTACTATCCAATCACTACCATTAAATTCGATTTTATAATCAGACGCTTTAACATCCTTAACTGATTGATAATCAATGGTTACCGTGGCATTTCCCTGATTTTTAATATTGGCGATACTGCTAGGCGCATTGTAATCAAATAATTTTTCGCCAGCATTACCATTGATATCAACACCTGACATATGGACTTGATTAAATCTTTCAGCTAAATTTAATGCAATTAAACCTAATTGATTACGTGCTTCTAGGAGTGGTCCATCACGAGAAGTTAATAATCCATTTAATCGGCCTGATGTGATATGTTGACTTGTGAGTTCTTGAGTCGCACCAGAAGGATGAGTGTAAATAATTGTATTTAAAGAAGGGTCATCTGTTGAAGGTTGTACTGATAGTTGATTAACTGATGCACCTTGTACTAAATTTAAGCCATTACTAAGCGAAATATTATATTGACCATTTTGTTCGGTGACAGTGATGCCGATAATTTCACTTAATTCATTGACTAGCTGATCGCGTTCATCAAGCAGCGCATTAGGTTGGTTTGCTTCACCCACAGCCTGTAGTTTTGAAATTTTTTGATTTAGTTCTGCAATTTGTTTGGTATAAGCGTTGATTTGATTAACGTTATTGCTTAGTTCAGTATTAATATTGGCAATTTGATTTTTTAAATTTAATTCGGTTTTATTAAATTGATTTACTAGTGAAGTGAGATCGCTAATCACCGTTTGCTTAGTTGCAGCGTCAGCGGCATTTGATGAAAGTTTATTTAAGCTAGAAAATAAATTATTGAGTTGTGATGCAATACTATTTTCATTTTCAGCTAATAAATTATCCACTTTAGATAATTCATTGTAATACGCTTTTATTGAACCATTTTGTGACTGTGCTTGGCGTAATTGTCCAACAACAAATCCATTAAAGGCTCGATTAACAGCACTGACGCACACACCATTACCAACAAAACCAAAACCATATTTAGTACTATTTGCTTGGCTTAAAATTTGTTGTTGTCGATTATAACCCGTAGTATGTGCATTACTGATATTATTGCTTATAACATTAAGCATATTTTGTGCTGCATTTAATCCACTAATACCAGTATTCATCAATGAATTTGACATAAAAACTCCCAAATATAGTGTTAGTTAGTCACGCAATAATTAACTAAACGAATATTGTCTATATCGGATTAATTGCTAAAAACTTTAATTATTTTTTGCAAAATTAAACAACGCTGATTTTTGGTAAAACTTTTTATGCTGCATTACTCGGATTGAATTTTTTGTGATTGTTTTAAAAAATCAATGCCAGTCATATTATTTTCATCTTCAATATATTGTTGTGCTGATTTATTTAGGATTAAAATACTGATACGACGATTGGCATCATTACTGTAATTGGGTTTATTTAAGCTTACGGTATCAGCCAATCCAATAATACGAATAATTTTGTTTGAATCTAAGCCACCAGCAATCAGTTCTCTTCTTGATGAGTTTGCTCTGTCAGCTGATAACTCCCAATTACTATAACCCCGATCACCTGTGATATACTGGCGTTCATCGGTATGACCCGATAGCGTAATTTTGTTAGGTAGTGAATTAATGATTGGTGCTAATGCATTTAAAATTTCTTGCATATTAGGGTGAATCACAGCACTGCCGACATCAAACATGGGCTTATCATCGCTAGCCAAAATTTGGATTCGTAACCCCATTTCAGTCAATTCTATAATTAAATTTGCCGCTAATTTTTTAAGTCGTGGATCGAGTTCAAATACTTCATTAATTTTGCGTGCGGTTTCGATTAACTGTAATTTTTCAACCTGTTTTTTCTCAGAATCAGTCAGGTCTTGATGCAAGGTGGTATTGTTTTCTTCCCCTATTTTTTTGTGAAAATCATCGCCACCGCCAGGTATTGGACTTTCACTATCACTGAGGTTTTTTCCGCCATTTTGCCCCAGTATTAAAGGGGTTCTAAAATATTCAGCAATGCCTTGTAATTCTTGAGGGCTAGCTTTAGCAATTAACCACATGACTAAAAATAGTGCCATCATAGCGGTCATAAAGTCGGCATAGGCGATTTTCCAAGAACCACCATGATGCCCACCACTATGCCCAGATTTTTTTTTAGAGATAATTATTTTTACTGAGTTGTTTTTCATTGTTCACTGTTTTCTGTTTGCTGAGTATTTTTTTCTTTGATTTCTTGTAGGTATTTTTCTAATTCAAAGAAAGAAGGTCTTTCATGAGAAAATATGGTTTTACGTCCAAATTCAATACAAATTTGAGGGGCATAGTCATGCATACTTGCAATTAATATCACTTTGACACATTCCAAGATTTTTACACTGTCGGCGTTTTTTTGTCTTAAAAGTGCAGCTAAAGGTGAAACAAAACCGTAGGCGAGTAATATACCTAAAAACGTTCCTACCATCGCGTGAGCAATTAATTCTCCTAATTCGCTTGCCGGTCTGTCAGCTTGTGCTAACGTATTAATAACCCCCATAACGGCTGCAACGATACCAAATGCGGGTAAGCCATCGCCTACACTTGAAATGGCATCGACTGGTTTTTCTAATTCATGTAACTTGGTTTCAATTTCTTCATTCATTAATGCTTCAATTTCGTATACTTCCATGTTGCCACTAATCATTAATCGCAAATAATCTGTTATAAAATCACAGATTTGAGGATTTGCTAAAATAAGTGGATAAGCTTTAAATAGTTCACTTTCTTTCGGGTTATCAATATCAGCCTCAATAGATAATCCGCCATTTTGGCGAACTTTAGTTAAAATGGTGTACATTAAATTAATCAGAGTTAAGTACAATGTTTTATTATATTTTGATGTCTTAAATAATTGACCTAACGATTTAAGTGTAGCGATAATGATTTTTTTTTCGTTACTGACAATAAATGCACCGATAGCGGTTCCGCCGATAATTAGAAATTCTAACGGTTGAAAAAGTACGGCTAAATACCCTCCACTAAGTACATACCCAACTAGGGCAGAAGCGATAACAACGATATATCCTACAATGATGAGCATTGGCTTTCCTTTTTCTCCATAAACTGATCGTGATTAACTATGCTTATTTTTTTATAATGTTGATTTAAGCTGTCATTTGTTTTGCAATAATCGAATTAAAACCATTGGGTATTGATAATACTTGTAAGCATTTTGCATGGTTTTCTTTCTGTGTTTTGTTATTTTTTTCTGCCCTTGACGGTGGTTGGCATAAACTACAAATAAAACTATTATGCGGTTGATAAGCATGGGTAATAAATCGCCCTTTACATGCTTTGCAGCATGATTGTTGCATTACATTGCTTTCAACAAATTTGACTAAGATCCACGCTCTGGTAAGTCCTAAAACTGGCTCTTCATTATAAGACGGACATTGCTCTAAATACAGTTGGTAGGCTTTTAGAATTGATTGAATGCCGGGTTTGGTACCATGTTTCACCAAAAAGTGATAAGCATTATAAAAAATACTAGAGTGAATATTGGGTTCCCATGTCATAAACCAGGTGGTCGAAAAGGGTAATAATCCTTTAGGAGGTGGACAACCTTGGATCTCTTTATATAATTTGATTAATTTACCACGACTTAAGTTGGTTTCGCTTTCCAGCATTTGAATTCTAGCACCTAACGAAATTAGTCGAATGGCCAGTTGAACTTCCTTATATTTTTGAATAATACTTGTGCATCTCATCCTAATTTCCTATTACTTATTGATTGAATCTAATAGTAAACTAGATAAAAGAATTCCCGTATGCATCTGCTTAATGTCACTCACACGAGATTCTTCGGTTAGTTTTTTCATCATTTCTGAATTTTCAAAACGTAATTTAAATGTTAATTGGTTGGTTTCAGACAACACTAACATTTGAGAAGCACTGAGATTACTAAGCATGTCTGCTGTTTCTTCATCAATACCTAGTCGATACATCGCCATTACTTTATCTTTTTCAAGCATGCGTTGACTTAGTAGTAATGTTGAAAGATTCAAATGATGTATGCATTTAAGAATATCGTCATCTAATATATTACCCAATTTAATCACCAATCCCTATTCAGTAAAATTCGCATTAAAAAGTGCGAAATAAATAAATTTTTATTAGAAATATTTTTTTATGCTTAAAATTACATTTTTAAACGAAAAAAATCAATAAAAAAATAATTTCAATTTATTTTCGATTAATTAAATTTTATTTAGCTTTTTTTTATAAGCTAATTTTACTTTGTATTCTTTTTATTGCTTGGCTGTGTAATTGGCTGACTCGTGACTCACTAATATCCATAATTTTACCAATCTCTTTTAAATTGAGCTCTTCCTGATAGTAAAGCGCCAACACCATTTTTTCTTTTTCTGGCAGTTTTTCTATTTGTTCAATAATGATATTACGCATTTCATCGTTAATGATGTTGGAAAAAGGCGTGTTATCATCTTGATAATCAATCATCGCATCCAAACTGTCACCAAGTTTTTTTTGTATTTCGTCGTAAGAATATAGTTGGCTATAATTGGAATCTAATAATATTTTTCGATATTCGCTTAGAGATAATTGTAAGTAATTGGCAATTTGTTGATCAGTTGGTGCAACACCTAACTGCTGTTCAAGTTGATGAATTGCCTGAGTGACATCTTTAATTTTTTTGCGTGTTTGTCTAGGTAGCCAATCTCGACTACGTAACTCATCTAACATGGCGCCTTTGATTCGCGGGATGGCGAAGGTTGTAAACGTATTACCTTGTGATGCATCATAACGTTTTATTGTGTCTAATAAACCGATATAACCAACTTGTAATAAATCATCAAGCTCTACTGTTGTAGGTAAACGTACTGCTAATTTTAGTGCTTCATTACGAACCAAATGAGTATATTTTTGCCAATCAGCTTCATTCATTACACCTTGTGAGTTATAAAGCTTATCATTCATTTTATGAACCAATGTAAAAAATGCCTGATGGTATTATGGTGATAATCGGTTAATTTAATGGCGAGAATAGCGTAATAAATAATAGGTATTTGGCATTATTAGCAATAACGGAAATTAAACCGTTATTGCTAAGTTCAAAATTAGAGTAACCAGAAAAATTTAGACTAAAAACTTATTGTAATAAAGATAGTACTGATTGTGGTACTTGGTTAGCTTGTGCTAATACAGATGTACCTGCTTGTTGTAAAATTTGACCGCGCGTCATATTAGATACTTCGGTTGCATAATCAGCATCTTCAATTCGGCTACGTGCAGAACTTAAGTTATTTACTGTGTTATTGATGTTATTCACAGTTGATTCAAAACGGTTTTGTACCGCACCAAGCTCACCACGTAATGCATCAATTTTTGATAATGCTGCATCAAGTGTTTTTAATGGATCTGCTGTTGGTGTGTTTGATACATTGAAAGCGGCTAGACCTAATTCTGTACTATCAATTTTTTTCAAATTGATTTCAATGGTTTCGCCGTCATTTGCGCCAACTTGGATTTTTAGTGATTTATCTGCTGACAATACTTTAGAACCATTGAAATCAGTTTGTTTAGATACACGGTCGATCTCTTCTAAACGTTGATCGATTTCGTTTTGGATTGACTCTAAATCGCTTTGAGAGTTAGTGCCGTTTGCTGCTTGAACGGTTAATTCACGAATACGTTGTACGTTGTTATTAATTTCGTTTAATGCACCTTCAGTTGTTTGCGCAAGTGAGATACCATCATTTGCATTACGTGCTGCTTGAGTTAAACCTTTAATGTTTGAAGAAAAACGGTTAGCGATAGCTTGACCTGCTGCGTCATCTTTAGCGCTGTTAATACGCATACCAGATGAAAGACGTTCAATAGCTGTGCCAAGCACACTTTGTGAATTGTTAAGGTTATTTTTTGCCATTAAAGACATCGTATTAGTATTAATTACTTGTGCCATTTTTATCTCCTTTAATATTATTAGTAAAATCAACGTGATACTGATTATTAATTCAATATTCTTGCTGACAGATAATGTATCGGTAGTAAAAAAAGAAACTTTAATTTTTTTCTACATTATGGTTGATTTTACTCAGTTTTAATGGCGATTTTTGTTAGGTAAATTGATATAAATCATTTAATTAAATTATTTTTTATGTTTTATAAAAACGCACCGTTTTTATTATGTCGCGATAAAATTTCAAACCTGATTAAACTTTTTAGTAAGTTAGCCGATATAAAACTTATCGAATAATTGTTATAGGTTGATCAGATAATGGCAATGAGTGTGTTAGGTATCGGTTCAGGAATCGATCTTAATGAAGTTTTAAATCAATTAGAGTCTGTTGAAAAAACACGTTTAACTCCAATTAAATCACAACAAAAAGCGGTTAATGCCAAAATTAGTGGATTTGGTAAGTTAAAAAGTGCGTTAACGGCATTTAATTCAGCCACCGAAAAATTGCAGAAAAAAGATTTATTTCAAAGCAAACTCGCAACTGGCAATGATAGTTATTTTACAGCTAAAGTAAATAGTCAGGCACAATCAGGTAATTATGCTGTGAGCGTTGAGCAATTAGCGACTTCGCATAGCGTTGCAACAACGTCAATTAATGATAAAAATATGAGTCTAGGAAGTGATAGTGAAAGCCGCACAATGACCATTAAGCAAGCTAATGGTAGTGAACTCAATATTGTGTTATCTAAAGATGAAACCTCGCTTGAGTCAATTGCTAATGCAATTAATCACGCCAAAGTAACGAATGCTGATGGTAGTACGAGTGAATCGACGATGAATGCAGCCGTTGTTCGTTCAGGTACAGGAAGTTATCAGTTAGTTATCACCGCTAAAGAGACCGGTGAACAACAGACTATTACGTCCATTTCGTCAGATGATGAGCAGTTAAATAACATAATTGGCTTTGACTATGATCAAAAAGATAATGCTAATATGACTGAAGTTTGCCAAGCGCAAGATGCTAAGTTTACTTTTAATGGTATTGCCATTACCAGTGCTTCAAATACCGTTAAAGATGTGGTTGCGGGTATTGATATTACGTTAAAGGCAACGACTACAACTAGCGAAAATTTAACCATAACGGCTGATAACGAAAAAGCTGAAGAAGCTATTAAACAGTGGGTTGAAGCATTTAACCAATTACAATCAACCATATCGAGCTTGACTAAATTTACCGCAAAAGAGGCCAATTCCGAAGAGTTAGATAGTAATAATGGACCGCTTATTGGTGATTCTACTTTACGTAATATCGATCAAAGTATTCGTTCAATTTTTGCAAAAGGGCAGGCTGGGGAGTTTTCGGTTTTAGCACAAATTGGTGTGAATATGGATAATAATGGTTCATTAACGATTAACCAAAATCAATTACAAAAAGTGCTGAGTGAGAATAGTGAAGCTGTTGCTGAGTTGTTTATTGGTGATGGTCAAAATAGCGGTATCGCTAATGAGGTTTTCGCTAAGATTAGTGGATTTATTGATAATGACGGTATGATTGATTCAGCAACGAATGGTTTAAATTCGACATTAAAATCATTAGATAAGCGTTATGAACAAGTGAATAACTCAATTGAACAAACTGTTGAACGCTATCGAGTGCAATTTACTAAGTTGGATGTTTTAATCAGCTCGTTAGATAGCATGAGTAACTATTTATCTACTCAATTTGACATGATGGCCAATTTGAAAAAATAGGAATACCCGATGTATAAAGTTGGTTCTGATGCTTATCAGCAAGTTAGTTTAGAAACAAAAGTTAGCCAGGCGTCCCCACATCAATTGATTGTATTACTGTTTGATGGTGCACTTAATGCTATTCGCTTGGCCAGTTTACACATTGAACGAGGCAATATTGCGGGTAAAGGCGCAGCAATTTCAAAAGCCATTAATATAATTGATAATGGGTTGAAAAGTTGTTTAGACCTAGAACAAGGTGGCGAAATTGCTGAAAATTTAGATCGTTTATATCACTATATGACTCAACAATTGGTGCTAGCAAATTTACATAATGATAGGCAAAAATTACAAACTTGCTTTGATTTGCTTAATAATATTGCTGAATCTTGGCGCGAAATTGCGAGATAAAAAGGAATGGAATGTGAAAACATCTTTATTAGAACAATATGAACAACTTAATTATGTCACTGAACAAATGCTTATCAATGCGCGTGATGAAAATTGGGATTTATTGTTAACTTGGCAAGCTAAATATCACCAATTAACGAAAGCGATTATGCAAGTCGATGATCTCACTGCTGTTGATAAAATACCTTTAAAACAGCAAGATATATTTAGTATGTATATTAAAAATATTCATAGCTATCAACAGCAAATTAGCCAATTAATTATTTATCGTCATGCTCAATTAAAAGAGTTAATTGGCGAACAAGTCGATTATCAAACAAAGCTTGATAGCTATCAAAAAATTGCAAGTTTAATCTAATTTGTCTTATTAGCTTTAGTTTTATTAATAAAATACGGTTAAATATAACTATGTTGAGCAAAATAGTTATATTGTTGGCTAGTGATTTTTGGTTATGATAAGTGGTATCGCAATCACTTATCAGATGTTTGAATCTTGTTTAGCACTGCTTACAACCGTTTATAGCAATATGACAAGCTGTGAGTAATGCTAAACCTGCAAATTGAAGATAGCATAGACAATAACAGTATTTAAACATTCATGTTCATGATTTCTTGATAGGCAGCAACGAGTTTATTACGTACTTGAATACCAAATTGAAGTGAAACCGAAGATTTTTGCATATTAACCATCACTTCATTTAACGTGATGTTGGGCTTTCCTTGTTCAAAAGCTTGTGCTTGATTATGGGCCTGAATTTGTGTTTGGCTAATGTGATCGAGTGCCATTTTTAATGCCGCAGTAAAATCAGATTGTGCGCTCTTTGCTTGGTTGTTTATTGTGGCGTTGGTTTGATTAAAATCAACTAGAAAGGTGTTATTAATTGTATTTAGCGTGTTCATGGCGTTAAAAGTCATCTCTTCTTAACTTGCTCAATATGTGATTGAATTTAACATACAACCTTAAATCTAAATGCCACAAGTAAGGGGTAAAGCATTTGCTTTTTTAGCTATTGATTTTTTTAAATGGATTGATAATAAACTCTAGAACAAATCTAATTAGTTTAGCATTAGGGTTTTTATGGATAGCCAAACTGTCGGTAACAAAGGCGAATCAATATTGAGCAAGTTACCATTTATCAATCAATTTAAACAAAATCGTAAAATGCTGCTGCTTGTTGCTGGCGTGGTTGTGCTTGCTATTAGTAGTATCGCCTATTTATGGCTAAAAGACGATAATTATGGGGTTTTGTTTAGCCAGTTGAGCGATAAAGATGGCGGCGAAATTATTAGCCAACTCGATAAGATGAATATTCCTTATCAGTTTTCATCTTCAGGATCGACTATCTTAATTCCTGCTGATAAAGTTTATGACACGCGCTTACGTATTGCCCAGCAAGGCTTACCTAAAGGTGGTGCTGTTGGTTTTGAATTGCTCGACAAAGACAGCTTTGGTATGAGTCAATTTAATGAACAGATTAATTATCAACGCGCATTAGAAGGTGAACTGTCAAGAACCATTTCAATTATTAGTAGTGTGGATGATGCAAGAGTGCATTTAGCGATGCCTAAGCCCTCTTTATTTGTACGTGAAAGAAAATTTCCTTCCGCGTCTGTAGCATTAACATTATTACCTGGACGCTCATTATCACAAGGGCAAATTGATGCTATTGTTCATTTAATTTCAAGCAGTGTACCGGAATTACAAGCAGAAAAAGTCACAATTATTGACCAGCAAGGTCATTTATTAACGGGTGAAAAATTTCGCGACGGTAACGTCAATGTCGCGCAGTTAGAATACAGTCAAAAAGTAGAAGATACCATTCGAGAGCGGGTCGAAAAAATCATTACACCGGTGTTAGGTAAACAAAATATTATGGTGCAAGTTAATGCTGATATTGATTATAGCCGGCAAGAAGCAACATCTGAAACCTTCGATCCCAATAGTGATGCTGCTCAGCAAACCCTACGTAGTAAGCATCAAGTGGAGAATCGTCAGTTAGCAGCAAACGATAACACCGGTGGTGTGCCGGGCGCTTTGTCAAACCAACCTATGCCAACACCGAGTGCGCCCATAGATGAGAATCCAGACTCAAAATCAAAAGACGATAAGAAAAAAATTTATAATTTACAATCAAATAATACGTTAAATTTTGAAGTAAATAGACAAATCGTGCACAGTAAAATCCCAGAAGGGCGTATTAAACGATTGTCAGTCGCTGTGCTGGTTAATTATAAGTTTATGGCTCAACAATTGGATCAATCTCAATTACAAGCGCAATCAGACAATGCCAAGGAACCAGCACCACAGTGGGTGAAATTAGATAAAGATGAACTGGATAATATTGAAGCATTAGCGCGTCAAGCAATGGGATTTTCTGATTCACGCGGTGATACGTTGACGGTTGCAAATTTAAAATTTACCGATCAAGCGTTCGAAACGGATGATAGCTTGCCATTTTGGCGAACACATGAGTTTTATGATGTGCTAAAAACAGTAATTAAATATCTTGTTTATGTTTTAGTGTTATGGTTTGTTTGGCGCAAAATGTTACGTGCTTTATGGATTAAATTACAACGCCAGCTCTTTAATGTGAATCATGCTTCAACTGATACTAAATTATCGGGTGAGGATAAGTTAGATTATAAGGCGCATAGTAAACAGCAGCAGAAGATATTTGAAGATAATATGCAGCAGCAACAATATATTCGCAAAATTGTCGAGAAAGATCCTCGGGTCATGGCGTTAATTATACGTGGTTGGATAAGTAAGGCGGACACAAATCCATGAATTTAAGTTTAAGTGAATCTCAAAAAGCAGCAACTGTGTTAATGGTGTTAGGTGAAGAGCTTGCCGCTAATGTTATGCAATACCTTAATCCTAAAGAGGTACAGCAAATTAGTAGTGCCATGATGTCGTTACCACAACTTTCTCAAGAACAGTTGAAAGACATCTTAAATGAATGTCAAAAAACACTTGAAGAGTGTGCTGTACTTAATACTGATACCAATGGTTATTTACGTTCAATTCTCGAAAAATCAATTGGTACTGAAAAAGCCGATCGGTTACTTGATGAGTTGTTAGAGGTCGATTTAGAAGAGGCGAAAGACGGACTTGAGATGCTTAATTTTGTCGATGCGGCCAGAGCGGTTGATTTAGTTAAAAAAGAACATCCACAAATTATTGCTACAATTTTAGTTCATTTAAATCGAGACTTAGCTGCCGAAATTTTAAATTTATTTGATGATGAATTACGTAATGATGTCATGCTTCGAATCGCAACATTTGGCGGAGTTGAGCCGTCGGCACTTCAGGTTTTATCTGCCTCATTATCGACGTTACTACATGGTCAAAATATTAAACTTAATAACCTGGGTGGTATTCGTACTGCGGCTGAGATTATTAACTTGATGAAATCACAACAAGAAGAATTGGTGATCAATTCCTTACGTGATTATGACAGTGAACTTGCACAGAAAATTATTGATGAAATGTTCTTGTTCGAAAATCTGGTTGAAGTCGATGATAGAAGTATCCAACGCCTACTTAAAGAGGTGGATAATGAAACATTGATTATTGCCTTAAAAGGCGCATCAGTGGCATTACGTGACAAGCTATTAAGTAATATGTCACAGCGTGCAGCTTCGATTTTGCGTGAGGATTTAGAAAATAGACCACCAGTGCGCTTATCTCAAGTCGAAACAGAACAGAAGAAAATTTTGGTTATTGCGCGCAAATTGGCTGAAAGTGGTGAAATGATTTTAAGTAGCGGTGATGACGAATATGTATAATCGAACCAATACCCTGAGTTGGGAACCATTAAGTTTTCAGGATTTAACGTTAGTTAAGTCGCAAAAGTTAACCAAAAAGAAAATAACTAAACATGCTGATAAGGTTGAGCCCAAGCCAGAGCCTAAAGTTATTGAAGTCGACAACAGTGTTATTGAACAACAATTAGCCATTATCAAGCAACAAGCAAAAGAGCAAGCTTATCAAGAGGGATTTAATTTAGGTAAAGAAGAAGGGTTTAATATAGGTCAACAAGCAGGTTATGAGCAGGGGTATGCCATTGGTCAGCAAGAAGGCAAAGCGGCAATTGAACAGCAGCTTAATGCAGAAAAATTAAAAGCAGTAGAGACAATAACTAATTTAGTTAGCCATTTTCACGCCGCTATCAATCAAATAGATGATTTAATTGTTCCTCAATTGTTGGATCTAGCCTTAGTTGCGGCACAAAAAACGGTCGGGACAATATCTAAAGTTAAACAAAAACAGTTAATGCATACCATTAAGACCTTAATTGACGAAGGTTCGATGATAATTAAGTCAGCTTCTTTGCATCTGCATCCCGATGATCTGTTATGGATTGAACCATTATTACAAGATGAAATTAAACAATATCATTGGCAATTAGTTGCAGATACGAATGTTGAATTAGGTGACTGTAAAATATGGACCGATACTAATCAAGTCGATGCTAGCAATGCTTGTCATTGGCAAATGATGGCCGATTGTATACAAGGAGAGAATCTGTAGCGTGAGCTTGGCAAAGCAATGGGCTGCTAAAATTGAGTATGCGACGCAGCAGCTGCAATCGTTATCGTTAATTCGTCATTATGGACGATTAGTTAAAGCTTCGGGCTTGGTACTTGAAGCTATCGGATTAAAATTACCGTTAGGATCAAATTGTTTTGTTGAGCGGCAATCACATGGAAAAATTGATGCGGTGGAGTGTGAAGTCATTGGCTTTAACGATAAAACTCTATATTTAATGCCTTTTGATACCACTGAAGGTATTTTGTTAGGTGCTAGAGTTTATACCGCACAATATGATTTAGCCCACTTTAATCATAAAGTGTTGCCTATTGGTATGGCATTGTTGGGTCGGGTTGTTGATGCAGCTGGAAGACCATTAGATGGTATGCCATTACCTGAAAATATTGAATATCAAGGATTAGCTAATCCATCGCTCAATCCACTACAACGTACACCTATTGATGAGATCTTAGATGTAGGTATTCGAGCTATTAATGCGCTGTTAACCGTTGGTCGAGGGCAAAGAATGGGGTTATTTGCCGGTTCAGGTGTTGGTAAAAGTGTTTTATTAGGGATGATGGCGCGTTATACCAAAGCCGATATTATCGTCGTTGGCTTAATTGGTGAACGTGGTCGGGAAGTGAAAGATTTTATCGAAAATATTTTAGGAAAAGAAGGATTAGCGCGATCGGTTGTGGTGGCTGCACCTGCTGATGTTTCACCGCTACTGCGTTTACAAGGCGCGGCATATGCAACAAAAATTGCAGAAAACTTTCGCGATCAAGGATTTAACGTGCTACTCATTATGGACTCGTTGACCCGTTATGCCATGGCGCAACGAGAAATCGCTTTAGCGATTGGCGAACCGCCCGCTACCAAAGGTTATCCACCTTCGGTATTTGCTAAATTACCGGCATTAGTTGAAAGGGCAGGTAATGATGATAAAGGTCAAGGATCGATTACTGCATTTTACACCGTATTAACTGAAGGCGATGATCAGCAAGATCCGATTGCAGACTCAGCACGTGCTATTTTAGATGGGCATATTGTATTATCGCGTTCACTTGCAGAATCTGGGCATTACCCGGCGATTGATATTGAAGCGTCAATCAGCCGTGTCATGACTGATTTAACGCCTGTTGCCGATGAAAAAAAATCTCGGTTATTTAAACAGCTATTTTCGAGTTTTCAACGAAATCGTGATTTGATTAATGTCGGGGCTTATGTTTCGGGCACCGATCCTTTATTAGACAGCGCTATAACATTGTACCCAGCAATGAAAGATTTTTTACAACAAGGCATTGATGAACATTGTAGTTATCAAGATGCTTATCAACAATTAGCCAATATGTTGCAACCCATTTTAACTAATTAAAAGGGGGGAATGATGAATAAAAGTTCAGGGTATTTGGCGTTTTTAACATTAAAAAAGTTAGCGAAAAAATCGCTAGATGATACGTTAATTAAGTTAAAAAAAGCTGATGATAATCAGCGTCATGCTCAGTCTCAGCTCAATTTATTAAATGAGTATTATCTTGAGTATCAGGGACGATTGAATAAAGCCTTATTTAATGGCATTAAAGGACATGAATTATCAAATTTTCAGGCTTTTATTGCAACACTTGAGCAAGGTATTGCGAAACAAAGAAAGTTATTATTGACGTTAGATATCAAAAAAAAACAGATAACGCATGAACTTAATCAATCTCAAAAAAAGCTTAATACTTATAAAACATTGTTAGATAAGCAGCAGCAAAAATATGTAGAGCAACAAAACCGGTTACAACAAAAACTCACAGATGAATTTGCTCAGCAACAATTAGCCAGGAGAGCGTTAAATGAATATTAACCTAATCACTGATGTAGCATTAGCATCTTCAAAGCAGTTACCCTCAACGGATGAAGATTTATCGTTGGCAAATAGCGAGTTATTTCAGCAATTATTACACGCTAATCAAAATCATGGGTTAGGTTTGCAACACAGCCTTAACTTAATGCCAAAAATAAGTGATGATAGTGACGCGGATCTTCAACAAGATGATAATAGTTTAGCTATGGTATGGATAACGCCATCTCCGCTAGAAATCGTTAATTCCCGATCAGATGTAACATTAAATGATATGATTGCCCATCATTTAATTGAGAAATCAGATTGGGTCTTAAATGCTAATCAATCGGCTAAGGTTGATAGCTTGCCGTTGAATACGCTGCAAGATGCTGATTTTCAGACAATTGCCAATAATCAAGTTACCGAGTTGTTGATATCGATCAATGATAGTGAACAATTGATCAACAACATCTGTCAGCCAGATGAGTTCTTTAATCAACGTAATGGCGCTAGTAACCGTTTAATGGCAGAAGATTTGGCGGATAAAACAATTACCGCCCATTATTTGCAAACAGATACATCAAGTCAGATGCTCGATTCTGGTAGTATAAATAAACCCATTGCTTTATTTGATCAGTTTGCAACTAATTCTGTAGATAATGATACTGTTATTCATGCCCAAGCCGATAATCATTTTGTGACCAGTATTAATACGTTCACTCAACCTTTTTCACAACAAGCTGCGCCTGTTTCAACCTCGACGTTTGTGATGAATTTGCCTATGCCGGTTGATGTAACACAGTGGCAGGCAGCGTTGACTGAGCAAATTAGCTTAATAACACGTCAAGGTCTTCAAAGTGCGGAAATCAAGTTACACCCGGAACAATTAGGATCGTTACACATTAAGCTTGATCTGCTCGATGATAAAATCAATATGCATATGATAGTTGCCCATTCGGCAGTTAAAGGTGTTTTGGAATCTACATTGCCTTATCTTAGAGCTTCCCTTGAAGAGCAAGGCATGAGTTTAGCACAAACCAATATTAGTGATTTTTCAACGATGCATCATTCAGAGCAATCCTCTGGATATAAATCAAGTAAAAATCATCAATTCACTGCTGCTAATTCAGATACCATTGATGAATCTGTTGAGCAAGTGGAGGCTGACAAGCCATTATCACACTTAGGATTAAGTATATTTGCTTAAGTGAAGGCGTTAGCTTCGGTTTAGCCGTTGTTTCAATGTTAAAAACGTCGAATAGGTGATATTTTTATTGTCTATTCTTCAAATCAATTTTTGGCGTATGATTTATTATTTTTGTAATTTTTACCATTTAGTTGGTCAAAAAATAATTTTAAATTTTTACTGAGATAATAATTAATATGCAAACTACCAAGAAAAAAGTAAGTATTTTAAACATAATACTTATTATCATTACGTTATTAGCATCAGGCACTGCAGTTTATTTATGGTTACAAAATCATTCAAGTAACAAGCCTCAAGTTGAGCAAGAAACGCCAATTGTATCTCCGGTATTTTTAACTTTAAAACCTTTTACCCTTTCGTTACCGGTTGCCGAAGATAATAGTGATGCGACTAAAATTTTGTATGTTGGTATGGTGTTACGCGTTGCTGATGAGCAACAAAAAACAGTTTTGTTAGAATATTTACCAGAAGTGAGAAGTGATGTTTTACTTTTGGCATCAAAGCAGTATGTTAATAATCTTAAAAAAGAGAACGGTAAAACTGATTTACAAGAAAAGATTAAGTCGACGTTAACTCGTCAATATGACGCAAAACATTCTGTAAAAATTGATGAAGTGCTATTTACTGATTTTATACTTCGGTAAGTATTATGTCTGATAAGCAAGAATCAACAGTTGACATTAATCTAACTCCAGATGCTGAGTTTACTCATAACCCAGCAGAGGCTCAATCCGATATTTTGATTGATTCTCAGCAATCTGTTGGTAAAAAGGTTGAAGTCAAACCCTATGATTTATCGGTAAAACATAGTTTTATTCCTGAGCGATTAACCGCTTTAGAAATTATTAATGAACGTTTTTCGCGCCAGTTTCGCATTGGCTTATTTAATTTACTTCGCCGTAACACCGATGTTATTGCTTGCCCGATTGAGCCCAAAACATTTAAAGAGTTTTCGGCAATTTCAGCAACAAATCATCTAAATTTAGTCCATCTTAATCCACTAAGGGGGACGAGTTTATTTTCATTTTCCCCAGAACTGGTGTTTATTGTTGTCGATACTTTATTTGGCGGTGATGGTCACCTCTCTAAAGTTGAAACAGAAGGGCGAGAATTTACTCATACTGAACAACAAATTATAAAACGAGTATTAGAGCTCGCTTTAACTATCTATCAAAATGCTTGGGCAGATATATATTCAATCGAAACTGAATATATTCGTTCTGAAATCCAAAGTAAATTTACCAATATTACCAGCTCGCCGGATGATGTTGTATTAACAACCACATTCAAAGTCGAAATCGGTAATTGTAAAGCTACATTTTGTATCTGTATTCCTTATGCAATGGTTGAACCCATCAAAGAATTACTAATAAAACCGCCAGTGGAACAACAAACGTATCAGGATGATAATGTTTGGATGAGTTCGTTAACCAGTGGGATTAAACAATCAACCGTTGAATTAGTGGCTAACTTTACTCATATCCATACCACAGTCAATAAACTTTTAGCCTTAAAAGTGAATGATATTTTAGTAATTGAAAAGCCTACACATCTTGATGTCACTGTTGGCGGGGTGCCAGTGCTAAAAGGTCACTATGGTAAAGTGAATAAACAATATGCAATTCAAGTCGAACAGGTAATTAATCCTGTTTTAGAACAACTGAATGAAGGAGCACTTAATGACTGATAGCAAATCAACTCATGATGAGGATCAAACGTCCGCTATGGCTGATGAATCAGTGAGTAAACAAACTATTTTTGAAACACTTTCACCACAACAAACCGAAATCAAAAAGCAAGATATCAATTTGATTTTAGATATTCCTGTGAATTTAAGTGTTGAATTGGGCCGAACCAAAATGGCGATTAAAGATCTTTTAAATTTAACGCAAGGCTCAGTTATTGCATTAGATGGTTTAGCCGGTGAACCTTTAGATATATTAATTAATGGTTATTTAATTGCACAAGGTGAAATTGTGGTGGTGGGTGATAATTATGGTGTGCGAATTACTGATATTATTACACCTTCTGAACGTGTACGTAGATTGAGTCGTTAATGTCTAGCAACAATCAACATACATCTCAAGCAATATCCACAAGTGAGCATATCGTGCCTTCTTCATCAGAAATGAACCTGTATACACAAATTGCAACATCGATGGGTCTATCCTTTGTTTTAGTTATTAGCGTTATTTTGTTATTAGGTTGGATGGTCAAGCGGCTGAGTTGGAAAAAAAAGACAAAGCAGTTAATTGAGGTTAAATCTACCTATAACTTAAGTCCAAAAGAACGCATTATTTTAGTACATGTTGATCACCAATTATTGGTTGTCGGGGTGAGCGCACAACAAATGACGTTATTACATACGATAGATGAACAACGTACTGAAATGTTATTATCCCAATCTACCGCAAGCAAAGAATCAAGTAAAAATAATTTATTTCATCAACTATTACTGTCTACATTAAGTTCGAAAAGGAGTAATAACGAGTGAAGTTAAAAATCGTTTTTTTACTTAGCTTATTATTATTCAGTCAATTATGTCAGGCTGACGTTTCGCCGTTTTCTTTAATTGCCGAACCCACAGCGCAAGGTGGGCAAAGTTGGTCATTGCCGGTTGAAACACTAGTATTTATTACACTATTGACCTTCATTCCCGCTATTTTGCTGTTAATGACCAGTTTTACGCGGATTATTATTGTATTAGGTTTGTTACGTAATGCACTTGGCACCCAGTCAGCGCCACCTAATCAAGTTATATTAGGTATTGCCTTGTTTATGACATTTTTTATTATGTCACCGGTATTTGATAAAATTTATCAAGATGCTTATTTACCTTACTCTCAAAACCAAATTACCCTGCATCAGGGCTTATCTACAGCCAGTCAACCATTACGAGAGTTTATGTTAACTCAAACCCGTGAAGATGATTTAGCGTTATTTGTAAACATGTCTCATTCAGGTGATATTGCAACGCGTGATGAAATTCCTTTAAAAATATTGGTGCCCGCGTTTGTGGTGAGTGAACTTAAAACTGCTTTTCAAATCGGTTTTACGCTTTTTATTCCCTTTTTAGTGATTGATTTAGTGGTAGCAAGCACACTCATGGCGCTCGGTATGATGATGGTTCCACCAGCAACGGTATCTTTACCCTTTAAAATCATGCTGTTTGTGTTAGCCGATGGGTGGCACTTATTATTAGGATCGTTGGCGCAAAGTTTTTTTAGTTGAGGAGTGTTATGTCATCTGAATATATCAGTACATTAGCGATGCAAGCGATAAAAGTGGCAGGCTTGCTTGCTGGTCCTTTACTCCTTGCTGCACTCATTACTGGGTTGATTATTAGTTTGTTACAAGCGGCAACTCAAATTAATGAAATGACATTGTCTTTTATCCCAAAGATTTTGGCAGTAGTTTTAGTACTCATTATTTTAGGTCCATCAATGTTATCAACAATGATTGATTATATTCGAATCGTTATTACCGATATTCCAAACTTAACGCGTTAGGCTTAATGGATTTTAATATTCAGCAATTACTTAATATTGATTTGTTTACTTGGATAAAACAGTGTTTTTTTCCATTTGTACGCATTTTAGCATTGATTATGGTTGCGCCCATTACCGGTGAAAAAGAGGTCCCTAAGCGACTCAAGATTGGTTTAGCTTTATTTATTACTATACTTTTACCCTTGCCTGAGGCTGATAATACTTTAGGGATCTACTCTTTTATCGGGGTTGCTATTATTTTGCAACAAATTGTCATCGGTGCCATGATAGGTTTTACTATGCAGTTAGCATTTATGGCAGTCAGGTTTTCGGGTGAATTAATTGGTATGCAAATGGGACTTGGTATGGCGACTTTTTTTGATCCAATTGGTGGCCCTGCAACCTCGGTATTATCGCGCTTAATTAATATAATTGCACTGTTAATGTTTCTAAGTTTAAATGGTCATTTGTGGTTGTTATATGGCTTGGCTAATAGCTTTGATATCATTCCAATTAGCTTTACCCCTTTAAAACAAAATGGCTATTTAGTTTTAATTGAAGTTAGCGCATCATTATTTGTTAATGGTCTTATGTTAGCCCTTCCGTTAATGACATTGTTGTTGATAATTAACGTCGCGCTTGGTTTATTAAACAGAATGACACCACAATTATCCATTTTTGTGGTCGGCTATCCGGTGACCTTATTATTGGGACTGACCATGTTAACTTACCTGATTTCAACATTGCCTGTTTTTGCCGAATCTATTTTTGAACAAATGTTTGAACATATTTCAACCATGCTTTTGGGTTTAAGTGATAGTAATTAAATCTAAAATTGATAGGGTTATATGCTAACTTAATAAATAGTACAGTGATAAGCCAAGGTCATGTTTATAACTCAATTTTGAACTCTTTTTAATTGCAAATTTATGACTATTTTGATGAAAAGAAAAGTAATCAAAAAGCCAAGTTATAGTACAAATGTGTAAACGATTAATGGTCTAACTGATTAAATAAGTGTTAATAATTCCGTCATAAATTTGACATTTTTTTATAATAATAAGGGTATACAACAAGATCGTTTTCATTTAGCATACAAGTATATTTAATGCAAATTACGTTGTATTGCATAGTTATTAAACAGATTTATTCTTCCAATTTTAGAAAAATTTATATTTATATTTATGAAAAATAAGGAATAATTGTCAAAAGAGGTAAAGTATGTTAAAATATGGTCTTAATCAAGCATCAAGCATCAAGCATCAAGCATCAAGCATCAAGCATCAAGCATCAAGCATCAAGCATCAAGCATCAAGCATCAAGCATCACACTAATTGATCATTTTCTGTTCTATAACGGTTTTCTTTTTTATATCTCTTCTTATTTCAACTATTTTCTACTTTATGCAATTGCCACTAAAAATTATCGAACTGTATGTCGTATAAAAGTAATCGATATCCTTGTTATTTTAATTTTGCTCGCTACTTTTTTATTGCCAATTAATTCTGCTAATGCGCTATCTGCGGTAACATCTCAAAAAATTATTGGTAATGCACCTAGATTTGTTGATGTTCAAAATGCTACCAATAAGCTTGGGTTCAAAGTGAATGATATCTTGTATCGTGAATTTGACAATAATATCAAATCAACAGAAATAAAAGTGTTTGATGGAGAATTTACCTTTGATAATTTTCAAGTTCAAAATTATGACACTAGCAATCTGGTAGTGTTAAACAATTATAAAGATAGTGATGGTGATGGTGCCCATTTAAATACCCCTTTTATTATTACTGAAACTGAATATAAGTGGTTTGATAATAGCGGTAAGCAAATAGATTCAAGTGAATATCAGCATAGTATTGGCTGTGGTAGTGGTTATTATATGCCTCTAAAACTGGTTATTGCTACACAAGTTAAGGTTAAATCACAATATGGGATACCCGATGAGAGCGAATATATAACATTAAAAAAAGAGTATAAAATTGCCACTAAACCTGCCATATGTTTTGCAAAACCTAACGCAACCATTACTGTTGAAAATGCCCAGTGGCATAGTTTTGATGACAATGGTAATTCACAACCTTGGAATCTCAATAATGCGCAAATTAGTTCGATATATGGTGGTGGGCGCACCACTGATTATGTCCTGAATTTTGGTTTTAAAGCATCACCGACACAATCAAATGGAAAAAAATTTCCAACCACAGGTTTTCCTGGGGCTAAATTTCAGTTAGTAATGGCGGGTTCGCAATATGATTATCGTTTTTCTTTAATAACACCAACAAGCGATGTGGTTACGGTTAGTGCAGATGGGTTTGTTACTTTAAACAAGAAACCTGTGGGTAATGTAACTATACGTGCCACGCTGAAAAGAGAGCCAGCGATCACGTTTGATTATACTTTTAATCCAACATCGGTTTGGGCGGTGCCTACAGGGGATTATTCTGCTATTTGGGCCGTTGCTGTTCAAGATAAGTGTGGTAGTGAATCAAATGTATTAAGTCGGCAAGAACTGACTAATTCACCACAAAATCAAGCTCCTCAATTTTGGACTTATTTCGATAATAACTATACTCGTAAGATAGGCGGTGGACTTAGTGCTGAGTGGGGACAAATGAATCAAACAAGTTATCCAGATTCTAATTGGCGCAATGAGCATTATTGGACCAGAGATTACTATTCACCAGACAGGCACTTTGTTGTACATAGTGTTAATGGTGGAGTCGGTTATGATGGCTATGAAAACAAAATAGGGAAAATTAATTATATTGCTTGTAAGCAATAGCTATATTTACATATAAATCACTCCAGCTATAATTTTTTAGATAAAAAGAGTTATCAAGGATAAATAATTAAGGGATGAAGTGATTATCGTCCCTTAATATAATATTTATTTTTAATTTAAATTTTGTTTAGCTAGACTATTAATTTTCATGCCAACCTAGATAATCAAGCATGATATTCATTAATGGTTTTTTCTATGGGGCTGATGTAAAGCTTAACAACAATGCTATTATCACTTTTTTCAGCGTCTTTATTTTCGTTAATGTGTTGCAATCAATTAAATTTATCATCAATTTACAAGCTGGGGTATTAACCTAATAGTTAATAATGGTAATTTTTCAGCATGATAAGCATATAGATGATCGCAAAGGTGATTGTTGTTAACGCGAACATGCGAAAGGTATTTTAATTTTATAAAAAGTTTTAATAACAAAATAGGGGTAAGTATTTTACCTATTGAAGTGTTTGTAATACTGATAAGATCAGTATTACAAACATTTATTGACTAAGCTTTTTTGACAAAGCAGGCTTTTAGCATAATTTTCATACCATCAATTTTACAATCGATTTCATGATCGCCTTCAACTAAACGAATGCCTTTTGCTTTAGCCCCTTTTTTCAGCACAGTTGATGATCCTTTTAATTTAAGATCTTTAATTAAAATAATATCATCGCCATCAGCCAGTAAATTTCCATTACTATCTTTTACCTGAAGGGCGTCAGATGCTTCAGTCGCTTGGTTTGGGTCCCACTCATAAGCACATTCAGGACAAACATAAAAAGTACCATCATGATAGGTATGTTCTGAATGGCATTTAGGGCAGTTAGGTATAGATTCCATAATATATGATTAATCCAAATTGAATAAAATAGGGTCTACTATAGCAAAAAAACGTTATTAAGTCATGATAATGATGTTTTGAACGTCATCTAATATGAGGTCAATTCATGCAAAAATTCATGATTGTCGTCAATTCAACGATAAGGGTAGAGATTATTTATTATTCAATCCAAAATAGTGATAAGTTTATGCTTTGTGATATTTAATATCATTACTTGCAAATAGTGACTCAACGATTCTTCGGTAAAGGGTCTTATTTGTATCATTAAACTTCTAAGTGCATTATCACTTAAATCAGCTTTTGTAATTTGTTATATGGCAATATCTTAGATCTATCTTGCTGTTATGCTAAAAAATCGGTTATATTAAAACCATATTGAATATTTTTTAATTGGTTATAGTTATGCTTAAAAAAATCGTAATAAAATTATCGTCCTTAATCTTAACGTTCATCGCTATATTCTTTCATCCTTTAGCAACTGCCGATCAAATCCCACAACCAGAATCACCAAATGTCACTATTGGTATTCAACCTTGGCTTGGTTATGGACAATGGTATATTGCTAAAGAAAAAGGTTTTTTTAACGAAAATGGTTTAACCAATGTATCGATGATCAATTTTATTGAAGATAAAGATATTAATGCGGCTTTAGCCAGCGGACAAATTGATGGTGCGAATGTGGCAACCCATACCGCTATGAGTATGGTAGCTGCAGGCATTCCAGTTAAAATTATTTTATTACTTGATACCAGTAAAACTTCAGATGCTATTTTAGTTGAGCCAAGCATCAAAACATTAGCAGATTTAAAAGGTAAGTCTATAGCTTATGAAGAAGGTACCACCAGCGATATCTTATTACGTAATGCGTTAGACAAAGCCAACATAGCATGGGATCAAATTAGCCCCGTACCCATGCCAGCAGCTTCAGCAGGCTCTGCATTAATCACTAAACGCGTCAATGTCGCTGTAACTTATGAGCCATATATTACTGTAAGTAAAGCAAATGATGCTTCTATTCAAGTATTATATGATGGCGCGCAAGTTCCGGGTTTGATTAGTGATGCCTTTGTTGTTCGTAACGAAGTAATTGAAAAAAATCCAGGCAAAGTTTATGCACTCGTTAAGAGTTGGAATGATGCTGTACGTTATTATCATCAACATACACAAGATGGACGAGCAATTATTGCAAAAGGTATTGGTGAGTCACCGGAAGAAATCACCACTGCTTTTGATGGCGTCGAATATCTATCTATTGCTGATAATAATCAGCAATTCAATGGTGCATTTAAACAAAATACATTTGCACAAATATTAAAAGCGGCTACCTCAGCAGGTATGATTATGCAACCAATAAGCTATGAAAATGTTATTGATAGTCGATTTGTTGATAATTTATCTCACTAGGTATCAAAGTGAGTATTTAAATTGTTAGTATTTATTAAGTATGAGTAGTTGAGTTGCAATAATGGTATCTAAAAAGTCCTTACAAGGCAAACACACGTCACAGCGTATATTTACAATAGGTAGGCAGCTCTCGCGCCGTAGTATGTTAACAATTTCAATAGTGACATTTGGCTTACTTTTGGTGTTATGGTGGGGGGTGACAACTTACGGTTTAGTCCAACCTATATTTATTCCTTCCCCACCATCGGTTTGGCAGCGGCTGGTTGTTTTATGGGATAATGGTACATTAATTTCTGATATTCAAGTCAGTGTTTATCGAATTCTTACCGCTTTTATTATTTCGTCAATTATGTCAATTATCATTGGTGTGTTAGCTGGCTGTTTTGCTGTTGGTAAAGCCATTATTGAGCCATTAGTTGATTTTATTCGATATATGCCTGTTGTAGCGTTTGTACCATTAACCATTTTATGGTTCGGTACTGGCGATCAGCAAAAATTTATCATTATTTGGATTGGTACTTTTTTTCAACAAGTTTTAATGGTGATTGATGCGACTAAACGTGTGCCTGCCGATTTTATTGGTTTAGGGCGAACGTTAGGTATGAGTGAAAGTAAAATTCTTTTCAAGATTGTTATTCCATCGGCTTTGCCAGCTATTTGGGATACCTTACGTATTAGTCTTGGATGGGCATGGACTTGGTTAGTTGTTGCTGAATTAGTGGCGGCAACATCGGGTTTGGGCTATCGAATTCTACTTTCACAGCGTTATTTTCAAACGGATACTATCATTGGTTATATTTTAATTTTAGGTTTATTGGGATTAATAACAGATCAGTTAATGCGCCTATTTGAAAAAATACTATTCCGCTATAATGTGAGGTCAAAATAATGGCGAGCTTAACTATCAAACATCTGAATAAAAGTTTTTGTTTAGGTAAGCATCAGCGCAATGTGTTAAGTGATATAAATTTATCGGTTAATGATAATGAATTTGTTTCAATTGTTGGCGCTTCAGGTTGTGGTAAAAGCACGCTATTATCGATTATCGCAGGTTTAGAATCTTATGATAGTGGTGAAGTTTTTGTGGATGATAAACCCATTTATACCCCTGGGCTTGATCGTGGTGTGGTTTTTCAATCTTACACTTTATTACCTTGGCTTACTGTCCAACAGAATGTTGAATTTGCGCTTTCAGCTGCCGGTTACTCTGGCCACGAAAGCCGTGATATTGCCAAAGAACACCTTGAGTTAGTCAATTTATCTAAGTTTGCTAAGGTTTATCCTAATCAATTATCAGGTGGTATGAAACAACGTGTTGCGTTGGCGAGAGCGATTTCATATCGTCCTAAGATTTTATTAATGGATGAACCATTTGGTGCACTAGATGCAATTACTCGTCATCAAATGCAAACATTATTGACTAAAATATGGGAACAACATCGACTCACTGTAATCTTTATTACTCATGATGTTGAAGAGGCAATTTATCTTTCTGATAGAATTGTATTATTGTCAGTGAAACAAAAAGGGATTAAAGCAATTTTTCCTGTTAATCAAATGCGGCCAAGAAATAAATCTACCTTAAATACGGACGATTTTTTAAATCTGAATCAACAAATCCTTGATGCCATCAATCAAGATATTGAATAAAACATCATTATTACAGTCACAATAAGACAATCAAAAAAGGATTGTTAACCGATATTGTATTGTAGATGTCAATTTGCTTTCTTTTTCATTGGATAAAAAAACAGGTGCACATTGTGCACCTGCTTCTGAGCTAATTAAGAGCACTCATCGTGCTCTTGTTATTATCTAAAATTATTTAATAACTTTAGCAACAACACCCGCACCAACAGTACGACCACCTTCACGAATCGCAAAACGTAAACCTTCTGCCA
>NZ_JAFNOO010000045.1:0-747 GCF_026536185.1 Gilliamella sp. B2838 | reverse complement strand
TAGCCGATGTGGGGATTTGGTTTCGTTTTGAAACGCATGCTGAGCACAATTGTGATGTTATGGTCTTAAGTGATTACGAACAAGGTTATCAGCAGGCAAAGGATATCGACTACAAACTACCGAGTGGCACTTTAGATGCAGGCGTTGACAGTGTGTGGGATATGGGTTTACACAGTCAGATGGTTGAAGCGTCAGTTCAGGTGCAGGATTATAATTACCGGGATGCAGGCAGCAATTTACAAACGGAAGTGAACAGTCAGCCAACAAACGCGACGACGTATGGCACGAATTACCGTTATGAAGAGCACTATAAAGGATTGAATGATAATGGCACGGCTAATGCCGGTCGTGATAGCGATACAGCCAACCGTTTTGCGGCAGGGGAGCAAAATGGTAACCGCGAAGGTGACCAGGATAACAGCATTGAAAGTGGGACATGGTATGCGCGTATTCGTCATGAACAGGCAATCAGTAGTCAGGTAATCATCAGCGGTAAAAGTAACCGCTGTCAGCTAGTACCGGGTCAACGTATTCGCATAACAGGTAACCCGTTAGCCGATACGCAAGAGGGGTTTATCATTATAAGTGTGGCTGGGCACGGTAACCGCACGGATGCTTATGAAGTGGCATTTACCGCCATCCCGTATCAGGTATTAAAACCGTACCGCCCTAAACCGATAGCATGGCCACAAATCAGCGGCACCTTACCGGCACGGGTAACCAGTCCGGATAATGACACCTATGGTT
>NZ_JAFNOO010000044.1:0-779 GCF_026536185.1 Gilliamella sp. B2838 | reverse complement strand
TTTTATTTACTTCGATAAGATTATAGGCTCTTTCAAGATAGATGGTATTCAATATTTTAAGTATTGCATCAAAAATATTTTTTTTTCCACTTTCTGTTTTGGGTAATAAAATTGTATCAGTTTTTTCTTCATCAAAATAATGTGAACTATAAACCATAATTTCATTTTGTAAATTTGTACGATAAGGAGGTGAAATGTTATTAATAAAATGTTTGATTTCAGCTGAATATACATGCATATAGAATACATATTCATAACCTTTGTTAAAAAATTCAAGAAATATATTTGCCTTAGCTCCTTTTTTATTGTCTAAAATAATTTTATTCCTATTAACTTTAATATAAGGATATGATTTTAATTTATCTTTTAAGAAAATTTGTAATTCTTTTTCAAATTGGGTTCTCAATTCTTTAGACATCGTATATAGCCTCCAAACCTAACGCCTTTACCACTGTGCGCAGCAATTTCCATAAGTCCTTTTTCACCTTTAGATAATATAATAGTTACTTCTGTTTGATTTGAATTTATCTATTAGATTATTACCCCCTGCTCTCGTAATTTAGCGAGAACTTCGCGCCCTTTTTCAGAAAGCTCCATTTTTTTTAAATAAATAGCACGTCTGTTTTCAGGCGTTATTGAAATTGATTTAGGATATTCTATAAAAGAATCTAAGCTATCATCTGGAAAAGGAATATTAGGGTTATTGTAATCATCTTCATCTGGATCATAGTCATCTTCAACTTCTGTTCTTGTTATCATCGCTAATAAGGCATCAATGT
>NZ_JAFNOO010000043.1:0-831 GCF_026536185.1 Gilliamella sp. B2838 | reverse complement strand
CTTCGTTTCATCCTGATAATTCGGCGATTTTGAAGTTAAACACACCATATTGATTTCTTTATCTATTATTTCCATAAACTCGTTAGCATGAGAATTTTTAGTTTTAAGAAAATTTAAAATTATTGACAAATGTTTTTTTCTTTTCCATTCTCAAATTTATACGTACATTTAATTGACTGTTGTAAATTAAATTTACCATTATCATCAATAGAGTATTTATTCCATGATTTAAGCCAATCACCTTCTTCAAAATGTGAAACTTGTAGTATATATATATAATTATTAATGAAATAGTATTGAGATTCTGCGTAAAAACTTTCAATATTATATTTCTCATAATAGAGTGGAATTTCATCAATTATTTTATTATTTAATTCTGTAAAAAGTCTTACTTCTATGTTCAGATCTTCTGGATAAATTTGTGTTTTAGTTTTTTTTTAAGAAAATATTAATACCATTTATTGGAGAAAGGTATATTTTTTCATTTGATACCATTTGATTAATTATTTCACTATAATTAAAAGTTATTTTCGATAAAATACACTTCTTTTTTCCATATCTATTTCTTTTTGTGTTTTACCACTTTCATATAGATTAACTGACAAACATGTAGAATCTATTGTTTTCACAAGTTTTTTTTTACTAACCAAACTATCACCTTGATATATTTTTGATTTATAGTTTGTAATCTTTTTATCAAGATTGTTTTCAACTTCAGCATGAGAATGAATAGTAAAAAAATAACAAAGTATGATAAATAGTCTTCTTTTCATCTGTCTTTATCCTTTTATTCGAATAACAAATATCATATTTTGATTTCTTTTAGAGGTA
>NZ_JAFNOO010000042.1:0-1005 GCF_026536185.1 Gilliamella sp. B2838 | reverse complement strand
GATGAAAATCATCTATCTGATCTCGCCATTCATTGTAATCCCAAGTTACAATTTTAGTTTTCAGTATTTCCAAATAATCTAATGCTGCTTGTTTTCCGGTTGGGGTAAGCATTTGTTCTAAACGTTGTTGGATTTGCTTGTTATATTCCCAAACCGGTGGTAGTTGATGAGCATCCCATGCTAAATTATTGTCTATCTCGATAATTTTTTGTTTTGCATAATCACTTAACAGTGACCAGGCATAAGCTTTAACCAGATCTTGCTCTCGACCTAATCCATAGAAATAGGCTTCAGTCATGCGCAATATGCCAATCATTGAGCTATGCTCGGCCATTAACTGCGCATAATCTATGGCCAGTTTTAAATCATCTGATTTTAATGCCTTGCGGTATTCGGTTAGTTTAGTCAGTTGCTCATATTTCTGATCTTTATATTGACGCCCATGTTGAAATAACATACGGGCTATTAAATATTCGTAGCAATGATAGCCGCCTTCAATGGCATAATTAAAATACTCAATACTTTTTTCTAATTGCTCATCAGGACAGGGGCGCGCCATGCCTTGTTCATCATACCCACAAAAACCCATTTGCCAACCTTTTTGATAGGCAAAATAGGGATATTTTAAATCGGCAAACCGATCCCTTAAATACCACTGTATTTGACTATTTTTAAACACCTCTGGTTCAACCAACGGTTTACCAGCACTATCCACTAACTGATCCCGATATTTGCGCATAAATTCTGTAAATGAGATCATCCCATCTTCTTTATAACCATCATCAAAGTGTTTTTGCCAACTAAGGAGAGAGTAATAATATGGCATAGCATTTTTATCCCATTGCCAGGCATGTTTTAAAAATTTGACTAAGTTGTTCGGACTAACTACAGCATAAAATACTTGATCATCAAATGCTGATTCATACAGCTTTTTAGCTTCGTCTATACGTAATAATTCATTTTCGGGAATAGTTGACGGGTAAATGGTAAAGTCCATAATTAAAT
>NZ_JAFNOO010000041.1:0-1026 GCF_026536185.1 Gilliamella sp. B2838 | reverse complement strand
ATTACACTACCCATTAGATTAAAATCATCAAAAGCACTGGGTTGACTGGGTACCTTATCGTTAAAGTTATTATTATTATTTAATTTGATTTTGATAATTTTAATTATTAATAATGATAACCTATATTATCATTTAAAGCAATTATCATTATCGCTATTAATCATTGATATTTGATAACTTGGGTTATATACTGACCCGGTCGATAACCACGAGGTAATACTATGACCACTTTTACCGATAGAATAAATTGGGCATTACAAGCATCCGGCTTGTCTCAGCACCAATTAGCCGAGATAGTCAAAATTAGCCAACCTGCCATTCAAAAACTGGTTTCAGGTAAATCAAGCACATCTCGCAAAATTGTTGAAATTGCAACAGCTTTAAATGTTGACCTGTTATGGCTGACCCAAGGCGTCGGGAAACCTGACGTGGGCAAAAACCAAGCCAATGCAAAAATACTGGGAACTATCGATGACTGGGATAGTCAAACACCACTTGATAATGATGAGGTTGAAGTGCCATTTTATAAGGATGTACGGCTATCTGCCGGTGATGGATTTGCAGATGATATTGAAGATTATAATGGTTACAAGTTAAGACTGTCTCGTTCTACCATGCGCCGCTATGGCATTGATAAAGATTGTGCGGTCTGCTTAACAGTTTATGGTGACAGTATGGAGCCTGTTTTTCAAGATGGTGCCACCGTTGCTATTGACCAGGCCGATACCAGTATTCGTGATGGTAAAATTTATGCGATTAATCATGACGGGTTACTCCGAATCAAAATTCTGGAAAAACTACCCGGTAATCAAATCAAAATCAGAAGCTATAATCCAGGTTATGAGGACGAAATCATCTCACAAGATGAGATTACTATTTTAGGACGAGTCTGGTGGCAATCATCTATACTTAACTAATGACCGAATAATCAGATAAAACGCTCATCATTCCATGTCAATCCGCACCGGCAATGATGATAATCGATAACATAACAAATTCCCCACCACAGCCCGTAATTGGGCTGAG
>NZ_JAFNOO010000040.1:0-1141 GCF_026536185.1 Gilliamella sp. B2838 | reverse complement strand
ATGTGCGAACTCGATATTTTACACGACTCTCTTTACCAATTCTGCCCCGAATTACACTTAAAACGACTCAACAGCTTAACGTTGGCTTGCCACGCATTACTTGACTGTAAAACTCTCACTCTTACCGAACTTGGCCGTAACCTGCCAACCAAAGCGAGAACAAAACATAACATCAAACGAATCGACCGATTGTTAGGTAATCGTCACCTCCACAAAGAGCGACTCGCTGTATACCGTTGGCATGCTAGCTTTATCTGTTCGGGCAATACGATGCCCATTGTACTTGTTGACTGGTCTGATATTCGTGAGCAAAAACGACTTATGGTATTGCGAGCTTCAGTCGCACTACACGGTCGTTCTGTTACTCTTTATGAGAAAGCGTTCCCGCTTTCAGAGCAATGTTCAAAGAAAGCTCATGACCAATTTCTAGCCGACCTTGCGAGCATTCTACCGAGTAACACCACACCGCTCATTGTCAGTGATGCTGGCTTTAAAGTGCCATGGTATAAATCCGTTGAGAAGCTGGGTTGGTACTGGTTAAGTCGAGTAAGAGGAAAAGTACAATATGCAGACCTAGGAGCGGAAAACTGGAAACCTATCAGCAACTTACATGATATGTCATCTAGTCACTCAAAGACTTTAGGCTATAAGAGGCTGACTAAAAGCAATCCAATCTCATGCCAAATTCTATTGTATAAATCTCGCTCTAAAGGCCGAAAAAATCAGCGCTCGACACGGACTCATTGTCACCACCCGTCACCTAAAATCTACTCAGCGTCGGCAAAGGAGCCATGGGTTCTAGCAACTAACTTACCTGTTGAAATTCGAACACCCAAACAACTTGTTAATATCTATTCGAAGCGAATGCAGATTGAAGAAACCTTCCGAGACTTGAAAAGTCCTGCCTACGGACTAGGCCTACGCCATAGCCGAACGAGCAGCTCAGAGCGTTTTGATATCATGCTGCTAATCGCCCTGATGCTTCAACTAACATGTTGGCTTGCGGGCGTTCATGCTCAGAAACAAGGTTGGGACAAGCACTTCCAGGCTAACACAGTCAGAAATCGAAACGTACTCTCAACAGTTCGCTTAGGCATGGAAGTTTTGCGGCATTCTGGCTACACAATAACAAGGGAAGACT
>NZ_JAFNOO010000039.1:0-1190 GCF_026536185.1 Gilliamella sp. B2838 | reverse complement strand
TAAAATTATTTAATAACTTTAGCAACAACACCCGCACCAACAGTACGACCACCTTCACGAATCGCAAAACGTAAACCTTCTGCCATCGCAATTGGGTGAATTAATGATACTGTCATTTTGATATTATCGCCTGGCATTACCATTTCTACACCTTCCGGTAACTCGATAGTACCTGTTACGTCAGTTGTACGGAAGTAGAACTGTGGACGGTAACCTTTGAAGAATGGAGTATGACGTCCGCCTTCTTCTTTACTTAAAATATAAACTTCTGATTCAAAGTCTGTATGTGGTGTGATTGAACCTGGTTTAGCTAATACTTGACCACGTTCGATTTCTTCACGTTTAGTACCACGTAGTAATACACCTACGTTTTCACCTGCTCGACCTTCGTCAAGTAATTTACGGAACATTTCAACACCGGTACAAGTTGTTTTTGTAGTTGGTTTGATACCAACGATTTCAACTTCTTCACCTACTTTGATTACACCGCGCTCTACACGACCTGTTACTACTGTACCACGTCCTGAAATTGAGAATACGTCTTCAATTGGTAATAGGAATGGTTTGTCGATATCACGCTCTGGCTCTGGAATGTAGCTGTCTAACGCTTCAGCTAATTCAACAATTTTGTCTTCCCATGCTGCATCGCCTTCTAACGCTTTTAACGCTGAACCACGAATAACTGGTGTGTCATCACCTGGGAAATCGTATTGAGATAGAAGTTCACGTACTTCCATTTCAACTAATTCTAATAATTCTTCATCATCAACCATATCACATTTGTTTAAGAATACGATGATGTAAGGAACACCTACTTGACGTCCTAATAGAATGTGCTCACGAGTTTGTGGCATAGGACCATCAGTTGCTGCTACTACTAGGATAGCGCCGTCCATTTGTGCCGCACCAGTGATCATGTTTTTAACATAGTCAGCATGGCCCGGACAGTCTACGTGTGCGTAGTGACGAGTTGGTGTATCGTATTCAACGTGTGAAGTATTGATGGTAATACCACGTGCTTTTTCTTCTGGTGCGTTATCGATTTGATCGAATGCACGAGCTTGACCGCCGTATTTTTTAGCAAGTACAGACGTAATTGCAGCAGTTAAAGTTGTTTTACCATGGTCAACGTGGCCGATTGTACCAACGTTAACGTGGGGTTTTGTACGTTCAAATTTTTCTTTAGACAT